>JABCOZ020000019.1 GCA_013333405.2 Candidatus Saccharimonadota bacterium
CGGCTTTTGGTGGAAAAGCTGTGACTAAGGCGGTTTCATCTGTAAATAACCAAATCAAAGAAGCTTTGACCGGAAAAGATGCCGAAAACCAAGAAGAAATTGATCGAATCATGCTTGAACTTGATGGTACAGAAAATAAATCAAATCTTGGCGCAAACGCAATTTTGGCAGTTTCACTTGCAGCTGCAAAGGCCGTAGCGAACGCAAAAGGCATTGAACTTTGGCAATATATAGCCGAAAAAACAAACTCAACACCAAACCTCCCACTCCCAATGATGAATGTCATGAATGGTGGTGCACACGCTGGATGGGCAACCGATATTCAAGAATATATGATTATGCCAGTTGGTGCGAAAACTATTTTCGAAGCCGTTCAAATGGGCGCAGAAACTTTCCACGCGCTTGCGAAAGTTCTTAAGTCAAAAAACTACCCAACAACTGTTGGTGATGAAGGTGGCTACGCTCCAAAAGTTAAAAATGGAAATGAAGAACCACTTCAATTAATTTCGCAGGCTATTCAAGACGCTGGATACAAACTTGGTAAAGATATCGCTTTTGCCTCAGACCCAGCTTCAAGCGAATTTTATAAAGAAGAAAAATACGATCTAAAAGCAAATGACGCAATTCTTTCAAGTGAAGAAATGATTGAATTTTATGAAAATCTAACTTCAAAATATCCATTTGTTTCAATCGAAGACGGCTTGGCTGAAAACGACTGGGACGGCTGGAAAGTTTTAACCGAAAAACTTGGTAGAAAAATTCAACTTGTCGGTGACGACTTGATGGTAACAAACTCGAAGCTTCTTCAAAAATCAATTGATTTGGGCGTTGCAAATGCAATCTTAATCAAACCAAATCAGATTGGATCTTTAACAGAAACTATCAACGCTGTGAAATTAGCTCAAAATAATGGCTACAATACAGTAATGAGTCACCGCTCAGGCGAAACCGAAGATGTAACTATTTCACACTTGGCCGTTGGTTTAGGCTGTGGACAAATCAAGACCGGTTCACTTTCTCGAACAGATCGAGTTGCGAAATATAATGAATTAATGCGAATTGCAGAAGCTCACCCAGAGCTTAAACTTGCAAAACCTTTCGAAAAATAATAATTTAGAACAATCAAAAATCTCCAGAATTTAACTGGAGATTTTACTTTACTTTTAATCCTTAAGAACAACGCAATCTTCGCCTAGTAATCTCACTAGCTCTTTTGGTAAATCTGAGTTTGAGTCAACTTTAAATGGCATTCGAATTGCGGATTTCTCAACCTCGCCGAGAACCAAAATTATCTCGCTCATACCTGGGAATTTTCCACAGATCTTCTTTACTGAAAGCAGCGATTCATGATCACTTGGATTTTTAATATGTACGAAGACTCTTTGTATTTTTTCGGCTTGATAGTTTTCTGCTGATTTTAACGGATTTGATATCGACTTTTCTGAAGATTTATTTAAAACCGCACTACTATTATTTTTAGGAGTAGATGCTTTTTTCTGCGTATTTGAAACTTTTTGCGAAACTGTTTTCATTTGCGGAACTTTTCTCGCCTTTAAGCCATCTGCCCTACGGCCAGTAGATTCATAGTTTTCCAATTCCTCATCTGTTATTATTGAAACTGTTTCCGCTATGATCTGAGCATCAGATTTCAAATTACCTTCCCTATCGCGGGCAGAAATTTTTCCTTCAATTTTTAAAACCGTATCAATTTTAAGCTTTTCGCTAATTTCAGAATAAAGATTCGGGAAAATAATCACCTCTCCTTCAGAAGTTTTGTCTTCCATCTTCACAAACGCCATTTTTGTTCCAGACTTCGTTATAATTGTTCGAACATCAATTACAATTCCACCAATAGTTGCTTTTTGTCCGTCAGTATTTGGCTGAATCTGTGAAAGTGGCTGAGTTTGTTCTTCGAAATATTTAACATATCTGTCAAGTGGATGTGCTGAAACATAAAGCCCTAAAAGTTCGCGTTCCCAAGTTAGACGCTCCTTATCAGTATGTTGTTTGGGCGCGTTGATTAATTCAATTGATGATTCAACCCGCATATCTTCAGCACCAGCAAAGCCAAATAAATCCGTCTGCCCTGAAAGTGCCTCTTTTTGAGATTTCGAACCGTACTCCTGGATTCTTTCAAGGTTAAAAAGTAAATCCGAACGAGTCCCAAATTGATCAAAAGCCCCCGTCATAATTAATGAATCCCAAGCTTTTTTATTAAATTGCCGAGCATTAACACGTTTTGCAAAATCTAAAATTGAAGTAAATTTTCCGCCAGCCTTTCGAGCATTCAAAACTGCATCAACTGCGCCGCCTCCAACAGCTTTCACCGCTAAAAGGCCAAATCGAATTTTCTTCTCATGCGGAACGATCGCAAAATCTTTAAACGATTCATTTACATCCGGTCCAAGAACCTGAATCCCCATCGAACGACATTCAGCAATTTCAATTGCCAAACGGTCAGTATCATCAGAATCGGCCGTCATTAGTGCTGCCATAAAAGCATCTGGATAATGTGCCTTAATGTAAGCTGTCCAATAAGCAATTAAAGCATAACACGCCGCATGCGACTTGTTAAAACAATAGTTCGCAAATTCTTCCAAATGTTCCCAAAAGGCCTCAACCTTTCCTCGGTCGGCATTAGAATGTTTTACCGCCCCTTCAATAAACTCGCCCTTCATTTTCTTCATCAAGTCAATTTTCTTTTTACCCACGGCCTTTCGAAGCGTATCCGCCTGACCACCAGTAAATCCACAGACTTCCTTCGAAATCTGCATAAACTGCTCCTGATAAACCAAAATTCCATAAGTATTTTTAAGAGCATTTTCCATATGATCTTCATAATAGGTAACCGGCTCTTCACCGTGTTTTCGAGCAATAAATTTTGGAATTTCACTCATTGGCCCAGGTCGATAAAGCGCAACCATGGCAATAATATCTTCAAACTTTGAAGGTTTAAGCTCCCGCAGATATCGCTTCATTCCAGCGGACTCAAGCTGAAAAACGCCTGTTGAATCACCGCGAGCCAATAATTCATAAGCCTTTTTATCATCAAGGCCGAGTTTTGAAAGGTCAATATCAACACCATATGTTTTTTTAACAATTTTTTGAGCAGTCGAAATAATTGAAAGGTTTTTAAGGCCCAAAAAGTCCATTTTTAAAAGACCTAAATCTTCAACCTGACCCATCGGAACTTGAGTTGCCACAACACCTTTTTGAGCCATTTCAAGAGGTAGATACTTCACTAAATCGTCTGGCGCGATCACAACACCACAAGCGTGAACACCATGATTTCGAATCGTTCCTTCAAGTTGCATAGCAAAATCATAAACAGTTTTAGCAGTTGGATTAGTTTCATATTCATGCTTCAAATCTTGGTCATTTTCGAGCGAAACTCGAAGCGGTATGTGTCTACCTTGGTTTGGATCTGGAACTAATTTAGCCATACGGTCAGCTTCAGAATATGGAACCTCCAAAACTCGCGCCACATCTCGCACGGCGTTTTTCGCCATCATTTTACCAAAAGTCGCAATATTCGCCACACGATCAATACCATATTTATCAGTACAATATTGAATAACCTCATTTCGGCGGGTATCTTGAATATCAACATCAATATCTGGCATCGAAATTCGATCAGGGTTTAAAAACCTTTCAAAAAGCAAGTCATATTCAAGCGGATCAAGATCAGTAATGTGTAGGGCATAAGCAATAATAGAACCAGCGGCTGAGCCTCGCCCAGGACCAAAAACGATTCCTTGAGATTTCCCCCAATTAATAAAATCCTGCACAATCAAGAAATAACCATTATAACCCATTCCATCAAGAACACCAAGTTCCATATCAACTCGCTCAATAATTTCTTTCGAAAGTTTCTCACGAACCTCAGGAATCGTCATCTTCTTCACTTCATCGACAGGAATTCCAGCATATCTTTCACCTAAACCTTGAAAAACTAGCTTATCTAAAAAACCTTTCTCGCTTTCTTCGCCATCTGGAAGCGGAAACTTTGGAATTAAAATCTTGCCAAACTAAAATTCAAAGTTGACCTTTTCAGCAACTCTTTTAGAGTCTAAAATAATTTCAGGGTCAATTTTTCCCCACCGCTCAATAATATCTTTCGGGTCAGTA
>JABCOZ020000020.1 GCA_013333405.2 Candidatus Saccharimonadota bacterium
ATTATTACCCTGATTTTTGAGAGTATATAAAGATTTTTCAGCATTCTCAAGCTCATTTAGACGTTTATTCCAATCAACTTTTTGAGCTTTTTCAATCTGAAGATGACCTGTCATCATTCGATATGCAATGCCAATAGCCTTTACAAAAAGAGTTGTAATAATTGTCAAAAGATAAAGAGATGCCAAAAAAGGCGAAAAAAACGAAAGCAGAAACATCAAAATAATTGCGCCAAAACTCAAAAAAGCTGGCAAGATTTCGAAAAAGCGATACTTAAAAGTTCGCTTTCCGAGTGGAATTTCAATATCTATTTTGTTGTTCATTAGTTTGGAATCTCGCGTATTGAATTACCTATAACTATAACACCGACTAATAAAAGAACAATACTAAAAATGGCAAAAATTGCCGCCGTACGCCTACCAGAAATGCTATAAATTTTTGCGATAATAATATTATGGATAAATGCAATAATTAGACCAAAAATGGATAAAATAATACGATATGTCCAGGAATCTTTATAAAACTCACTAGTTCCAAAAACTGTATAACGCGCGTTTATTAGGTAGTCATATGATTTTGTGTTTAAAATCATAAAAATAAAGAAAATAATTCCAGATAGAAATACAGAAACCATCAAAATTAACATTTTACGGTCTTTTAAAATTGGTTTAAATAAATTAGCTATTGTTTTCATAAAAAAAATAAATTGGAGCCGATGAGCAGGATTGAACTGCTGACCTACGCGTTACGAGTGCGTTGCTCTACCAACTGAGCTACATCGGCATATACTTAAATTATACCACAAACTTTTTGAAAAATAAACCAAAAAAGTGCTTGATTTTTTACTTGGAGTCTGATAAAATTGTATTAGTCTACTGATGCGCTCGTGGTATAGTTGGCCTAGTACGCCTCCCTGTCACGGAGGAGATCGCCGGTTCGAATCCGGTCGGGCGCGCCAAATTTAGACTTTTGAAAATCGCTTTAGGGCGTTTTTTATTTTTAATTAAAACTTCGACATAACAAAAAAATAAAAGCACAACTTTCGCTGTGCAATTTATTTAGTCGAATTTAATATATTTTTGAATTTTACCGTCCTTCTCAAGTTGTTCAAGCTGTTTGCTAAACTCAGTAAATTTAATTTTTATTGATTCATAGCTGACTTCGTTGTCAGTTTTTTCAATCAATTTTACGATGTAATAGCCATCTCCTGAGTTTGAGATGAACGGTTTTGAGGATTCCCCTACATTTAAATTCGCTGCAGCTTTAGCACGACCACCGTCGATATTGGTTTTTCGAACCTTTCCAGGTTTTGAATACTCAATTTTATCACCAAAATATTCAACAGCTTTCGAAAAATTATTCGAATTTTCACTCAAATATTTCGAAACTTCATTTTTAAGTTTGTCGGCATTTTTGTCAATCTGCGTAGTAACTTTTCGGCGAAGTAGCGGTAATTCAATAAACATTCGACGGTATTCATTTGGCGAAAGGCCGTAATTATCAGCTGCAATTTTATATAGAGCGCTTTCGGTAAGCTCAGTGTTTTGCGTTTTTCGCTGAGCATCAAAGACCTCACTAATTTCTTTGTCTGAAACTGAAATTCCAAGCTCGCGAGCTATTTTTTGAGCATAAGCATTCGCAATAGCATTTTTCATTGCTTTTGATTTGTTCAAAGTTGAAAGAGCGTTCGTATTATTGGCTCCTTCTATTTCATCCTTCTTAGCATTTGCAATTTGCATATTTGCCCGATATTCCATCAAATAATCGCTATAAAGCGCCTTCTCACCATCAACTTTTGCAACTGGAAAAGGTAATATAGCCGTAAAACGATAAATAAACTCACTTGCATTTTGCACTCTATAAAGCTGGTACCAAAGCAAAATCGCACCTGTAATTAAAATTACACCAGCAATAACCAAAGCATTAACTACCAAACGATTCTTACTATATTGAACGGGGTATTTAAATTTTTTACCCTTATTCAAAATCTCACGCCGCTGCTCTTCAAGAGTTATGTTTGTAATTTTATCAATCTGACTTTCGCGAGATTCAGTCTTTTTTGAAACTTTATCTTTAAGTTTTTTGGCCTTTTCTTTAATATTCTTCATCTTCTTCCTCCGTTTTAATCTTCGAAATTGCATCTTGAATTTTATTATAAATATCTTCTGGACGCTCAACGTTTTTAATCTCTAAATCACCTACGATTGTCAAAATATTAATTGTTCCAAAATGGAATATTTCGCCAAAAAATCCTGGAATTTCAAAATTAACACTTTGGATTTTCGAAAGAGGTAAATCCATCATTCTTCGACCAAAAAAGCCTTTTTGTGTAATCTGTCGAATCCGCTCATTCGAAACAATATAAAGAGAATAATACCAAAGCATAAACTGATAAAGAAATAAAATTAGACCAACGACAAATCCACCCAAAGCAATCCAAAGAGCATCCATTATATTATCTGACGTCAACATGAAAAATGTTGGTAAACAAGAAATTGCAAAAACGCCCAAAAAGAGGTAAAAACCTTTGCGCATCGCAATAATATGCTTTCGAAACATAAAGAGAAATTCTTCGCCTTCTCTTTGACCTTTAAAAATTTGTTCTTTCATAAATAAAATCAGTGGTACCCCGGATAGGAATCGAACCTATAACCTTTTCCTTAGGACGGAACTGCTCTATCCAATTGAGCTACCGAGGCTCACTACTCTATTTTAACAGATTTTTACAAAAATAGCGAGATTTTAACGCGTAAATTTTTCACGAGGTGAAGTATAATCATAAATTTCAAAATCTGAGAACCAATGCGAAATTTCTTGCTCGGCTTCCTTAACACTTCCCGAAGCATGGATTAAATTAGGGATTCCAACGCTATGCTCATCCGCATAACCAAAACTCATGTGCGAATAATCTCCTCGAATCGTTCCCGGGAACGCAGTTTTCGGTTCGGTCCCACCAACAAGTTTTCGAACTAATTCAACCGCTTCAACACCTTCAAAAACCATTGCAATTACAGGCCCTTGCGTCATAAATTCCAACGCCATATCAAAAGCTTTTTCGCCACGGCGCGTCACCATTTTGCCAATTCCCTCGTAATGTTTGTAATAATGCTCTTTATTCGGAAAAATCATTTTTGTGCCGATAATTTTTAGTCCAACTCTTTCGAAGCGTGTTAAAATTTCGCCCACAATTCCACGCTGAACTGCATCTGGCTTGAACAAAATTAGTGTTCGCTGAATCAACTCTTTCGACATAAAAATCCTCCTTAAAGCTTATACTTAAAATTATACTCTTTTTTCGAAAAAAATGCTATAATAAGATTATGTATATTTCTGAAGGAATTGAAGATTTTATTGAGTCGCTCGAAGTTGAAGGTGGCCGTTCGAAAAAAACTGCCGAGAATTACCGGCTATATTTAGAGCGCCTTGTGGAATTTTCTGGGGATATTCCGGTTAAAGAAATCACTTCTGAACTTGTTCGAAAATATCGCTTGTGGCTTAATCGTTACGAAAATGATTCTGGCAAAAGTTTAAGTAGAACTACCCAAGCGTATCATCTTATCGCGCTTCGAAGATTTTTAACTTACCTTTCGCGTCGAGATATTAAAAGTCTCGAACCCTCAAAAATTGAACTACCAAAAATTGTTAAACCACAGGTAAATTTTTTGCACTACGAAGAAATTGAACGTTTAATTTCGGCAATTCCGAATGAAACTGAAAGCGACTTGCGTGATCGTGCAATTATTGAGCTACTTTTTTCTAGTGGACTCCGTGTTTCAGAACTTGTAAGTTTAAATCGTGGGAGCATCAACACAAAACGGCGTGAGTTTACAGTTCGCGGAAAAGGAAACAAAGATCGCCCAATTTTTATTTCAAAAAAGGCTGCCGAACATATTGAAAATTACTTGCAAGTACGAGAAGATAACCTTCAACCCTTGTTTTTGAATTATTCGAAACGTTATAAAAAACCATCAACAGATGGAAATTACCGCCGAATTACTGCCCGCTCAGTCCAGCGAATGGTTGAAAAATACGCGCGCCTAGCAGGAATCACAAAGCACGTTTCACCACACACAATGCGCCACTCTTTTGCAACAGATTTGCTTGTAAATGGTGCCGATTTACGCTCAGTTCAAGGCATGCTTGGACACGCGAGTATCGCAACAACACAAATTTATACACACATTACCGATCAACATTTGAAAGAAATCCACGAGCGATTCCATAGCGAAACAGAATAAAAGTGGCCTTTTGAAAGCCACTTTTTTTCTATCTACCAAGAGCTCGAACAGTTAAATCGAATCTATTTACTGCGCAATAGTTACTTTTAACATTACCTTCACAATTGTAAGTACTTACATTTATATCGTTATTATCTGGGGTCCCCAAAATATAGGAAATGTTTATTATCATTTGATTCGAAGATGTACTTTTTAAGTTAGGTGAGGTCGTGAAGCTAATTTTGTGAAGTTGTAGATTAATTTCACCAGCCGTTAGAACGTCGGTAACTGTATTATCTCTAGGAACATGCCCCCATAACCCGCCAGTGTTCTGTGCATCTTTTGAGCAATAAGACTTTGCATAGTCGCGAACTTTAGCTAGACGAACAAGAGATCCATCGACGTAAGTAATTCTTTGACCAGCTTCCAATCCTTTTTCATCTTTCAGATTGGTATTCCATAAATAGCTCACTGTACCTGTACAAAACGCACCAGACTGGCCAGATGCATTAGTTCGATAGAAATCTGTTTCATTCAGCTCGCCGTTCCAACCATCAAGAATTGATGACGAATTAAAAGTTTTTGTAAAGTCTGTATTAATTGTCCGAGCGGCAGTGTTTAAATCTTTATAAGTTGTACCCCTAGTAATAGTGTTGGTCATTTGAATAATTAAACCAGCAACTGAAATTAATAGAAATGCAATCACACCCATTGCAAGCATTAATTCCATAATTGTAAAACCTTTTTTAGTCCCTTGGGTCATATAACCTCACAATCGTTCCAAGTGTTGTATTTACATTACTGCCTGGAGCAGACCAGCATGCACGAATATGAAAATCGTAATATCTCGTATTTGCCACATGAACCTTTTCAACCCAAATGCCCTCCGCGCCTTTATAGGCAAGGCCATCGCGCAACCAATTCGCATTTGTGTCCGCATCATCGCCGTAAGAGATTCGTGGGTAAGTTATTGCGCTACTAATATTATTAGTACGATAGCCACGATTATTGCCCATATCTCTTGTCGCAATAACAAAAGCACTTGAGCCTCGTGTGCAAGATTCGAGAGGTGTTGCCGAACCTTGTGCGCCTTGCGTTAGATTATCTCGCCAAAGTATTGCAGGAGAACTTAACGACCCAGTGCCGTCAGACTTATATTCAGACAGAAATACCCCATTTGCAAAACGTAAAGCCTCAGCCTGTGTATCCATTGCATTTCTCGCCATCGTGAGCTGTAGGCTCGCCAAAGCACGCGACATTCCATTATTCATAGTCGAAAGACCAATCAACATAACAGTTGCAAAAACAGCAATAGCAAGAAGTACCTCAATTAGTGTATCACCTTTTCGAAATTTCATTACAAATTCTTTCCATCAATTATTACATCGCCAAACCTTGCATCACCTTCTCTGTCGCCACCGCAAGAAGAGCCGTTAGGGCCATCAAGCGGAGCGATTTCTACAGCAGCGGAAGAAGGACCAATTTTTACAACCTTATTTCTATCACCAAAGAAGTTAAAGCTACTTGCGTACCATTGCACACCATCGCCTGAAGGACGAATACAAATGTCTACAGTCTTTTTATTGGTAACAACCTTATCGTTGCTGATATTCATTTCCCTAAATTCAGCAATATTCTCATCATTACTGTCTGCCCCATGATCTATCATAGCGGAGGTGGCAAGAGTAACTATTGAGTTATCTAATGGAGACCTTAAAATAAATACACCAGTTACAGTATTAAGAATGAAATTAGCACCACTATCAGATCTTAAGTTCATACCATTACCGAATTTACGCCTACCATTATCTTTTTCTCTATTATCAGTAACATTTTTATATCTACCCCTCCATTGAAGCTCAATAGTTTTTGGGCCATTTATTTTATTTTTGCCAGTATCTAGAACAAAATTAGTATCTCTTAATGCTTGAATACTGTTAACACATGGCCCTAATGCACCAGTCTTATTACCTTTATCATCTTCTTGATGGCAATCTTTGGTTATATCAATATCTTTACCAATAACATCATAAATTCTAAAAGAATCTAACCCGAGCAATGCATTTTCATTACCAGGAATAACTTTACCATTATAAAAATATATAAACTTGCCCAAAATAACACAATTGGAAGAGCCAGTTGGTTTTCCGTTACTATCTTTCGATATTGAAATATTTCTTCCGCTAGTATCGCATTTAACCTTAGATTCACCCTTTTCGTTAGTCTGATTTTCTACATCGCTGAAAACACTCTGAATATCAGATTTAAAAGTATTTACTGAGTCGTTGTAGCGTTGCTTTTCAATATTTATGTTCCAGCCAACGAGCATGGTTATCAACATTAATCCAGAGATACTCAAAACAAGCAGTGTCTCGACAATTGTAAAAGCTTTTTTCGTTCTAAAGTTTTTCATATTCATTCCTATTATAGCATAAGCTCTTTATTTTTACACCATTAAATTCACAAAATTTAGTAAAATTTCTTGCTGAAAAACAACCAAAACTAAAGCTGCCAAGATCATTGCTGGACCGAATGGTATTTGCGTACCACGCTTAACTTTTCGAAAATATAGAATCGACTGAAAAACTGCAAAAAATAATCCCACAACGTTAGAAAGAAAGAGTAGAAAAATTGCGAAAACTGGATGATTTGGTAAAAGAAAAATCAAACCAAACGCCAAAATCCAATCACCGCCACCAACCCACTGTTCTTTCGAAACTTTTGCAAGTACAAAATAAATTAACGGAAAAAGAGCCATCGATATTATTATATTTAAAGCGGAAATTAATTTAAACCCACCAGAAACTGCTAAAAATCCAGTTGCCCAATAAATAAACGCTAAAATATTGAAGGCGTAAAGAAGTTTGGTCGGCAAAAGTGACCATTTAGCATCATAAATAAACATGATCGTAAGTGGAATAAGAGAAGTTAGCAAAATGAAGAATCTAATTGCTGGCAAAACTAAAATTGTACCATTCGAAATTGGGTTAAAAATCAAGAAAATAATCGCAAAAAGTACAAACATTGAAACTTCAGTTAAAAATTCAGTTACACCAATTTTCGAGTGGCATTTTCGACATTTTCCACCAAGTGAAAGCCAAGATATAATCGGAGCTAAATCATACCAATTTAATTGATAACCGCAATTTAAACAATGCGAACGATCATTTTTTTGACTAACAGAAACAAGCGAGCGGAGTTTTTTCCATTCGGCGGCGTCGATTTTTTCGCCAGAAGCTTTTTCATCTTGAAGTTGCTTGGCGCGCAACCGCCAAACTTGAGCCACAGCAAAACTGCCAAAAACAGCACCAATCACTCCAAAAACTAAACTTAATAGAAAATTCTCCACTCTCTTCCTTTCGAAAATTAAACTTTTGTAACCAATGAGTAGATTGGGAACAAGATTGCACCAATCAAACCGCCGGCCATTAACGCCATTACAACCATCAAGATTGGTTCAATCAAGGTTGAAATAGCTTTAATTTGCTCATCTAGCTCATCTTCATAAACTTGAGCCGTTTTGCCAAGCATTTCATCAATTTTACCAGATTGTTCACCAATATTTATCATTTGTGGCACCATATCTAAAATATAATCTTTACCCTTTAAAGACTCTGAAAGATTTTTACCACCTTGAACAAGTTTTCCAGCTTCATCAATACTCTTTTTTACAATAACATTATTCATTGCGTCACCGCAAATATTAAGCATATCAAGCAGCGCTACACCAGTTGAAAGTAAAAGTTGACCAGTTCGCGCAAATCGCGCCATATAAAGCTTTCTAAAAAGTGGGCTAAATAATGGTACATTTAGCTTGAAATTTGCCGCAAATTTAATTCCTGGTTCAGTCTTGAGATATTGACGGAAAAAATATCCACCAACACCTAACCCAATCAAGACAAGCCACCAAAAGCTAATCATAAAGTCTGAAATCGCAATAAGACCTTCTGTTGCAAATGGTAATGCTTGGTGCATATCTTTAAAAAGCCGCTTAACTTGAGGAACGACTTGCACCATCATAAATGCCATCACAAGACCGATAACTACAAGAACTATCGCCGGATAAGTTAAAGCTCCGCGGATCTTGCTCATCATTGCTGCATCTTTTTCCTGTTGAGTTGCAATACGACGAAGAGATTCGTCAAGTGTTCCAGACATTTCACCAGCAGCAATTAAGGCAAGATAAACTTTATCGAAAACATCTGGAAATTTCGAAAAAGCATCCTTTAAGCTTGAACCGCTCTCAACTGAAGCCAAAATATCGTCAACAACAGCGCGCATTCGTTTATTTTCGGTCTGTTCAGATACTGTTCGAAGAGCTTGCGCAAGCGGTAAACCAGCACCAATCAAAGTAGCAAACTGACGCGTGAAAACAATTTTGTCCTTGGTCGTAATTCGATTCAAGAAACTCATTAAAGCATTTTCTTGACCCACTTCATAGATATCATCTTGAAGAATATACCCTTGATCGATTAAAGCTTTTCCGGCAGCGCGTTTACTATCTGCCGAAATTTCACCCTTAACAATCTTTCCAGTAACCTTATCTTTTACTTTGTAAGAAAATTTTTTCATTTTAGCCTCTCATTAATCTTTCAAATTCAACTAAATCAACTGCGAACTCACGCGCATCATCATAAGTTACTACACCAGATTGCACAAGTTTAACAAGCGTACGATCCATTGTCTGCATTCCCTGATCTCCACCAGTTTGGATTATTGTATCAAGTTGGTGAGATTTACCTTCACGAATAATATTTCGAATTGCAGGATTTGCAACCATAACTTCAGCCGCAACAACCCGACCACCACCAATCGCCGGAACAAGCCTTTGGGCACAAATTCCTTGAATAATGTTTGCAAGCTGTGAACGAACTTGAGGTTGTTGATGTGGCGGAAAAACGTCAATCATGCGATCAATTGATTGAGATGCTGAGTTTGTGTGAAGTGTAGCAAAAACCAAGTGTCCAGTTTCGGCAATTGTAATCGCTGCAGAAATAGTTTCGAGATCACGCATCTCACCGATCAAAACGACATCTGGGTCTTGACGAAGCGAGCTTCGAAGAGCTGCAGAAAATGAGTAGGTATCATAATGAACCTCTCGCTGAACTATCGCCGAGCGCTTTGACTTATGAGTAAACTCAATTGGATCCTCAATAGTAATGATATGTTGTGCTTTTTCGCTGTTAATTTTATCAATCAAGGCAGCAAGAGTTGTGGATTTTCCCGAACCAGTTGGACCAGTAACTAAAACCAAACCCCGCGGAAAATCAGCGAAAGATTGAATAACTGGTGGCATACCTAATTCAGCAATTGTTTTAATTTGATTAGGAATCAAACGTAATGAAGCTGCTAAATTTCCGCGCTCATGAAAAGCATTAACTCGAAAACGACCAAGATCACCAAAGGCGAAAGAAAAGTCAAATTCTTTATCCTTGACCAAGATTTTCTGCTGATCATCGTCAAGGATAGCAAAAACCAACCGTTCAACTTCTTCGGAGTTTAGAGGGTTATAGCCTGGAAATGGCGCCAAGACACCATCAAGCCTCATCATTGGCGGCAAACCAACTTGTAAATGAAGGTCGCTCGCATTTTTTCGAACGATTTCTTCAAGTAAAATTTCAATTCTTAGATTTTGATTCATATCTCTCCCCTTTTTTATGCGCTATCAGACGCAACCCTGTTTACTTCTTCTATTGTAGTAATTCCTGTCAATGCTTTAAGATAACCGTCTTGGCGCATCGTAATCATTCCCTGCTGCATAGCAACTTTTTGAACCTCATGTGAAGTTGCGTGCTTAATGATCAGCTGCTGAATCTCTTCTGTCACCTCCATAACCTCATACAAACCTGCACGACCTTGATATCCACCTGGTGTTTGTGGCGTATCGCGACCTTTCACAAGAGTATAAGATTTTTGATTTGCGAGCGGTAGATTTTTATACCCTAAGTCAGCTGAAACTTTCTCAACTTCTTCTGGGGTTTTTGGTAATAAATGACCAACAGTTTCAATAATACTTTGTGTTTGGAGTGGTGAAGATTGATAGGTATTTCGCTTAGCCGCCACTCTTCGGACAAGTCGCTGTCC
>JABCOZ020000021.1 GCA_013333405.2 Candidatus Saccharimonadota bacterium
GTTCAGTATATTCGTTTAGTCTTCGAATTTGTGACGGTATAGAGTTATTTTCTTCTTGCTCCTTTGAAGAAACACGAGCTAATATGATACATTTCATAATTTTCCTTTCTGTTTGTATATTAAAAGGCAGTCGTGGCTTACCCAAACAAATCAACAATGTTTAGCACGACTGCCTATTAAGCAAGACAATTAGAAAATTATCTTTTGTTGATATATATTTGAGTAAGCTCTTTTATTATATCTTATTTTTGGTTTTTATTCCAGCCAATAATTCGAGATATTCCATAAAAATCTCAACTTCTTCAGGTGTTAGTTTGTTCATTTTCAAACCTTTCCCCAAGCATATCAATGAGCGGGTTATCTCGCCTTTGATATTCGGTAATTTTGCCATATTCGGTAAAATGAGTTCGGGACGGTTGAACATATCTAAACCATTTATCAGGATTGTATTCCAAAACTGGCTTCTTAAGATTATTCGAAACCCAATATCTGTTTTTATTATTAAAAAGTGGCATATCTTTCGAAATATATTTGATTACATAAAAAGACGTTTTTGATTTTGTCTCCTTATTGATTTTTTGAACATTCGTAAAGCCAGATTTGTAGCTCGGAAATTCATAAACTCGCCTACCGTTAGCAATTATCGCCTTACCTTTAGATGAAACTGAAGGCTTAATTTTGCCAGAATATCCAGATAATAATGCGTGAAAATGTAACGACTTTTTATCTTTATGAAATTCTGGAACTATTAAATAATTAAACCGTCCTTTTCTTTTTGATTCGTTTTTGAGCCAGTTCGCCATTTTTGATTTGCATTTTTCAATATTTTGGCGATCGCTTCGAAAAGTGAAAGTTGCAAAAAGTTCGAAATTGTTACAGAGAACATAATTCTTTATCTTTTTTCGAGTACGACGAATAGATCGCTCTCGGTTTGATTCTTTGAACTTATTGTTTTTATTAGGTTTATTTAGACTTGCTGGTGCGGAAGATGTTTTGCTTATTTCCAATCCGTTTTTAAGTTTATAGATCGGCGTATAAGGCTGATAGAGTCTTATGAAATCCGGAAAATATTCTGCAACTTCGGTGACTTCATAGAATGCTTCCACTTGGGGAATTGACCCTATTTTTGTCCTGTTTATCAAGTTACAGGACTGTTTTTGAATATTTATATTTTTCATATTTTCTCCTTTAGGAAAAATTTATTTTGATATTTTTTTTGGTATTCGAATAACGAAAAAATCACCCTCTCAGGTGACTTAAATCAAAATAAATTCTCTCGCAAACGACCACTTCTTAAAGAACACGAAAAAACTATTCAATTTATTAACCTGAATAGACTGATTTCATATTCGTTAAGTGTCCGCAATCTGTTTTTCTTAAAGGAATATTTACCAAATTGTTCTTTGCGAACCTACGCTCGCGCATTCCAGAGATTGTCGAAGAGCGGAAAACCCTTCCTTTGTTTAACCTGTTTTGTCAGGTTTATTCCATTATAGCACTTTTATTTATTTTTCAAAGCATAAGCTTTTTTATTTTTGTAACTTTTAAGATATACTAAAAATATGCCAAACGAAACAAGTAAAATTTATTCTGTTCGAATAAAAAATAATAAAAGAAAATTAACTAGAAGAGACCTAATAAATCTCGAAAAAATCATAAATAAAAACGCCAAGCCGGCGCAAATTTGTATTTTTAATAGATGTGGTGAAATTTACAATTTGAAGAGATATAGACCGAACTTTTTTAATTTTGGGGGTTATGGCTTTAAGGTTTCTGTTCCTAATTTTAAGCTTCGCATAAATATGTTTTATGCTGAGTTTGAGATTTTTGCGCAATATTATAATAAAAAGAAATTCGAAGCAGTCGAAAAGACAATTCGGGAGGTTCGGGCGTATTTGGGGACTCCGCAAGCACGCAAATAAATTTGCGTGAGGACTACCAAAATCTTACCGCACACGGTTCGCTATCGCTCTCCGTTTGCTAGATTTCGGCAGTTGAATATTGAGTTTTGTGCAGTCGAGAGCTTCGTTAAGCCAGTATTGAGAGAATCTAATCGCAGCATCAAGCTTTCTGGCAGAATCGAAACCGTCGGGTAATCGCAGCTTTCCTGAATAACATCTATTAAGCCCAGCCAAGGTAAAAACATGAGTTAATATGCTTATGTTTTTTCTTTAGTGAAAGAACATAAAAAGAGACTCGCTTCCAGCTATGGTGAGTCTCTTTTTATTGTTTTAAATGAGGCGTTGTTGAGATAACTTCTACAAAGCTTCATCGAGATAATAAGAACTCGACTCAAATGTGATCCTTAAAAATCTGGTATTATTTAATAGAAGTCTTCCCTTTCGAAAGTAAGCTAATCAGTAATAATATAAGGCCTTAGCAATTAGATCAGGAAACTTCAAATTGCTGCAACCTTTAGTGAGCGATTCGAGCTGAAGATTAGGAGCCCACCCTCGACTCTTCCGCTCTGACCGCTCACTAAAAAGGAGCAAATTATTATGCAAAATATTAATGAAACCGAGTTTGAAAAAATCAAGAACTCGAAAATCAAACTCAAACCAAAAACACAAAAAGGAGAAAATAAAATGAAAAATATTAAGAAATTTAACTGGAAAAAATTAATCGAAACAACTAAAACAATTGTAATTTATACAGCCGTTATTGCTGGTTTAGCCTTTTACTTCGGATTAAAACAAGGTGAAGCTAATACAAAAGTAAATAACGACAAATTAGTTGAGACTATTCGAAATTTCAGTTTTCAGCTCCAGCGCCGTTTTCTTAACTTTTTCTGCCATATTTCCTCTTTAAATTTACTATTACAAATTAATATTACTGGTAAATAGTCGAGCTATACAAAATAATTAGATAATATTGACTTTTTAGCTATTTTGTAGTATTATTAAAGTATAAAAGAACGGTGTAGCCCCTCGTTTTGGTCGAGGCATTAGCAGCCGTTCTTTTACTTTTATTTACCGATTACTTTTAAAATAGCTTCAATATTGTCATCTCCTCCGGCACCTTCTTTTCTAGTAATAAATCCGCTTTCTGGTTCTGAAAATGCAATAGTTGCTCCTACTGTGAGTATTTTGTCTTTTTCTTCTGTATTACTTATTGTTTTATAGACGGCATGTAGAGCCTTTAATACGTTTCGGCGATGAATTGAGGACTGCTCTAAATGTTTTTCTGCAAAGTAATTTTTTCTAATAAATAGTGGAATTTGAATATAAGCTATAATTATTGAGCCTTTTATAATAAATACCAAAGTTTTCAAATTATCTGCTGCTGCCTTTTTTATATCGCCAGCTAGAAGTCCTTCAATTATTGAAAAATTAAAGATTTGGATATTTAGAAGAGATGCAACGATAGCAATAAGTATAGCGACAGATATGGCTAATCCTATCAACCAATCTCTTGATTTCTTTTTATGTTCTTCAGCTTCTTCATTGAAAAAAATAGCATATTTTTCTAATATCTCAGCACCAGATATATTACCTGCGGCATTTTTAACTACTTCTAAGCTTTCTTCACTTTCTTTAATTTTTGCTTCAAAATCTCTAATTTTTTGCGAAAATTCACTAATAGTTTGCTTTGATCCTGCTCTATACGTAGCATAGTTAATATAGATTGTATTTAACGCATCATGGTAATTGCCTCTACTAGATATGTAATAATTAAAGTCATTTCGAAGATAATCTAATCGACCTAAGGCTTCTGTATTTGATAGGGTCTGAAGAAACTCTTCATCATCTAAAGCATCTGCTATATCATTATAATATCGCTTCATTGAATCGGTTGATTGCTCTTTTGCATAACCCCTAATTGATTGAGATAATTTTTTGAACATATCTAAAGTATAGTATAAAATGAACTAAATGTAAAATTATTTAAACTACTATAATATCTGGAATATAAATTAAGTTCTATGGACTCTTCCTGAAATTTATACATTAGCTATAGTAAGAATAAAGTTATTTCAAAGATAGGATAATTTTAATGAGAGATTCTTTATTTTTTAATTTCAAAAATCTTAAATCGTGATTTTGTACCAGTTTTTAGGGAGACTCGGCTTTTCGAAACGTTAAATTCTTTCGCTAAAAGTTTAATTACCGCCAAATTCGCTTTTCCTTCAACTGCTGGATCGCGAACAAAAATTTCATAAAAATCACCATTTTCATCGGTGGCTTTGCGAATTAAATTTCCCTTTTTTGAATTTGGTTTAATTTTGCAACGAATCTTCATCTCTTTGTGTTTCAAAATCTTTTGCGCGTTCTTTGCCGTAATATTTTGTTAAAAATTCGCGTTTATATTCGAAAAAGTTGCCATTTTCAAGGCTTTCACGAATTTTATCAACAGTGTTGATTACGAAAAATTCGTTGTGAATTGAAGCAAGTGTGCTCGCAAGAATTTCGTCTGCGCGGAAAAGATGGTTAATATAGGCTTTGGTAAAATTTTGGCAAGTGTAGCATTTGCAATTTTGGTCGATCGGTGTGAAATCCTCTTTAAATTTAGCATTTTTAATATTAATTCGCCCAGAATAAGTGAAAATTGCACCATTTCGTGCTTGGCGAGTTGGCGCTACACAATCGAAAGTATCGATACCAAATTCTACACCCAAAAAGAGATCGGCAGGTTGCGCGCCCATTCCTAACAGATGTCGCGGTTTTTCTTCGGGCAAGGTTGTGTTTACCCAAGTTAGAACTTCGGGGATTTCTTCGGGTTGAAAAATTCCGCCAATTCCAAAGCCATCAAAATCTCTCGAGCCCAAAAAACTTGCGCTTTCTTTTCGAAAATCTTCTTCTCGAGCACCTTGAACAACCGCAAATAATGCTTGCAAATTTTCGCCTTTTTCGAAGTGTTCAGCATTTAATTCATTATGGCATTTTAAGCATTTTTCAGCCCAAAAATGAGTTTTATCGAGTGCAGATTTAATCTGTTTTCGGCCTGCAAGTGGCGAGGTTAATTCGTCAAAAGCCATGTGGATATCGGCGCCAATTTTATGTTGAAGCTCCATTGAAATTTC
Organism: Candidatus Saccharimonadota bacterium; assembly: GCA_013333405.2. GTDB lineage: Bacteria > Patescibacteriota > Saccharimonadia > Saccharimonadales > Saccharimonadaceae > Nanogingivalis. The sequence goes on from JABCOZ020000021.1 coordinate 5,021, forward strand.
AGGGCTCATAAAAATCTTTTCGCCTGAAATGTGAGACTTAAACCAAACACCATCATCACCAACTTTTGCTAGCTGATTTGAATTATGACGTGCTAGATTTGATTCACCTTTCGAAATGTGCGAAGTTGCGTCAATCCCCTTTTTGTAAGCCATTCCAAGTGAAAAAACTTGAAAACCGCCTGAATCAGTAAAGGTTGGTGCGCTCCAATTCATGAACTTATGGATTCCGCCAGCCTTCTGAAGAATGTCTGCACCAGGTCGAAGCATTAAGTGGTAAGTGTTAGCAAGAACCGCTTGCGCGCCAGTTGAGCGAATTTGTTCAGGCGTCATTGCTTTTACGGTTGCATTTGTTCCGCCAGCAATATAGGCGGGAGTTTTAATTTCTCCGTGTGGTGTTTTAATCACGCCGGTACGGGCTAATGTTCCGTTTAAGCGAGTTTTAATTTCGAAGTTTAAAGCTTTTTTCATCTGTAAGATTATATCACGAAACGGATTTTTTTACAAATTAAAAACCGCCTCGAAGAGCGATTTTTGAAAGAATTATTCAGTGATTTCAACACCCATTGAGCGAGCTGTTCCGGCGATAGTTTTCATAGCGCCTTCAAGTGAAACTGCGTTCAAGTGGTCCATTTTGATTTCAGCAATTTCTTGCAACTGAGCTTTTGTGATTTCACCAACTTTGTCAGTTTTTGAATTTCCTGCACCTTTTTGGATTCCTGCTCGTTCACGAATCATGTCGTCAACTGGTTGACCAAGTGATTTCCAAGTGAATGTTCTATCTTCAAAAACTTGAAGGTGAACAATTACATCTTTACCCATCATATCTTTAGTTGCTTCGTTGAATGGGTTGATGAAATCCATCATGTTTAGACCCCATTGACCAAGTGTTGAACCAACTGGAGGACCTGCTGTTGCACGGCCAGCTGGGATTCGAAGTTTCAAATTTCCAATAACTTTTTTTGCCATAATTTCCCTTTAATAAATTTATACTTGATAATTCAAGTGCGTAACGTATTAATTTTAGCATAAACTTTCGAAAATTTCAATAGCTATTTTGAGTATAACCGATTGACTTATATTAAGAAATATTGTATTATATTTATTGCGATTCTTCGCAAAACATCTTTCGAATTTTCGAAAGCGTATATTTTATTTTTTTTGGAGGTAGCTTATGCTAAAGTTTATTCAAAGCATTGATTTTTCTATTGTTGAAGTTTGGAAAGAAGAAGAGCTATTAAATTCAAGCCAGACTGTAATTTTCTTACCTATTGAAGCAATTAAGACATTACCAGGTCTTGGCGAAGCTCCGCATGAATTTTTCGAAAAACTTGAGCTAAAGATTTTAAAAATATCCCTTAACGATAGATCAGAGAATTTATTGGTTCGAGGTGTTGAAGAGCTTCACCCTCATCGTGGATATTTTCGAATAAATCCTTGTGCTGAAAGTATGGAATTTTTACGGATTAAGTCAGCAATTGAACGTACGATTGCAGCAATTTTCTTTAATATTGCTGGCGATTTTCAAGCAGACTCCTTTCATTCGAGTGGAGAAGTTTTTCACCGAGTTGATTTCTATGGAAAGATTGGAAATCAAATTTTGAAAATGAATATGTCGGAAGAGGACTCGCAAAGAGCTCAAGAAATCGTTGATGTTATTCGTCAGCGTAGAGTTATGTTAGCAGAATAAGATAAATTGTTAATTTTCTGGCAGTGGTGAAGAACTCAAAAAGTAGCTACAAAACCTCCAATTCACCTCGGTTTCGTGCCGAGGTTTTCTTGTTTTTAATTTTTAACCATGCTATAATTTTAGAATCACGCTTTGGAGGTTTAAAAAATGGAAAATCGTGAAGTACTTGAAGTTCTAAAAGATTTTGGGCGGGTTTATATTGTGGGGAGTTTTGCAGTCTATAAAGCTCTCTGCATTGATTCTGTTCAAAATAACGATATTGATATTGTGGTAGAAACAAATATAGCTGTCTCGAAAATTCGTAAACGGCTTGAAGATCTGGGCGGAACTTTTGTTGAAAATAATAATCACAAAGGTTTTCGAATTAATTATCACGGGCAACTTTTTGATATTTGGCGAATTAAAGATACAGATGCGATTTTCGAACAAGGCTTTGAACGAAAATACCGTAATATTACAGATTTAATTTCGTCATTTGGTTTCAATCTTTACCAAGTTTGTATTTGTGTTGAAGATGGGATGATTCTAGCGACACCTGAATTTCACAAATATTCTCGAACGCAACAACTTGAACTTATTAATCATAATTTATCAAATCCTGAGTATATGATAGATAAAGCTCTCAAGATTAATAAAAACGTTGTTGCTAAAAAGTAATTTTTTCTCGCTGAATTTGGCGAGATTTTTAATTTAAACCAAACTAAAACGCCCAATTCTGAGCGTTTTTAGCTTTCGAAAATTTAAAATTAGATTTTCTCAATTTGAAGAATGTCGAGTTCGACTGGAGTTTCACGGCCAAACATCGAAACCATAACTTTAATTTTGCCCTTCACAGCATCGATTTCAGAAACTGCACCTTCAAAACCTTTGAAAGGACCATCTATGATGTTGATAATCTCGCCTTGAGAGAAATTGATATCAAACATTGGCTCTTCTGCGCCCATTCGGCGGCGAATATCACGCATTTCTTTTTCGGAAACTGGTGTTGGTGAGTCTGAACCTATAAACCCAGTTACGCCTGGAGTATTTCGAACAACAAACCAAGTTTCTTCTGTTAATTTCATTTCAACCAAAACATAGCTTTGGAGAATTTTTCGTTCAACAACTTTGCGTTTTCCGTTTTTTACTTCGATTTGTTTCTCTTTCGGAACGAGTGTGTCGAAAATTTTATCTGCCATATCAACACCTTCAATTCGTTGGCGAAGATTTTCGGCAACTTTGTCTTCATATCCTGCCAAAGTTGTCACAGCATACCATTGTCGGGAATCATCATATCGTTTATTAGCCATAAATACCTTTCGAAATTATTTGATTAGTGTTTTAAAAATCCAGTTGAATAAACCGTCAAGCAATAAAATTAGAGTTGCGAAACCTACAGAAAAAGCGATAACTGCACCAGTCATTTTCCAGGTCTCTTTACGGGTCGGCCAGCGAACAAGTTTTAGTTCTAGCCAGGAATCCATTAAATATTTTATGAGCGCAACAAACGGAGCTGTGATAAACTTAAACGGTTTTGTTAAAATTTCTATAAATTTTGGTGCTGGTATTTTACCTTTTTTAACTGTTCTGACACCGGCAACTTTTGCGGCGTATTTGCTCATTTTAGGTTCTTTCGAAACTTCTTTTACAGGCTTCGAATCTGTATCTTTCGCTTTAACGCGAGTGATTTTGGTCTCTTTTTTAGCCATTTTTCTCCTATTCCAAAATTAAAAAGCCTATTAGGCTTGATATGTCAAGTGTATCATATTTTTTCAAAAAAAGCAAAAAACCTGAAAAAATTATTTTTTAATTTTAGGTAATTCAAAAAAGAATTTCGAACCATGGTTTAATTTGCTTTCGAGTTGAATTTTTGTTCCCATCTTTGCCGCTAATTTTAGTGAAACATAAAGTCCCAATCCTGTGCCACCGGTTTCACGCGTTCGCCAATCTTCACTTCGGTAGAACTTTTCGAAAATCCTCTTCTGGTCGCTTGAACTTATGCCAATTCCTGTGTCTTTAATTTCAAAAATTACACCTTTTTGTGAATTTTTAAAACAGATTCCAATAGAGCCTTTGCGCGTATATTTTAAGGCATTGGTAATAAAATTTTGTAACAATTCTTCTAGATATAATCTGCTTGTCTTGACATGGCTAAGGTTATTATCAAGGTTTAAATTAAGACTTAAACCTTTTTCGAAAGCTGTTTTATGATATTTTTTGAAAAGCATTTCGGCGAGCTCTTTCGGGTCGATTTTCTCCGCTTCTTCACCGATTCCTCTTTCTGTACGTGAAAGCGCTGAAAGATCATTTACCATTGTTGCAAGAAAATTGTTCTGGTTGTAGGCAGTCTTAGCAGATTTTTCAAGCATTTCGAAAGGTGCCTTTTGGTTGATTAATAGCTCTAAATTACTCAAAGAGCCTTCTAAAATTGCCACTGGCGTGCGAAGTTCGTGGCTAACAACACTAATAAATTCATCACGCTCTTCGTCAAGTGTTTTTTGTTTGGTGATGTCGCGTAAAATTACTACAAATTGATTCAAATTCACCTTTGACTTTCGTGAAAAAGATTCCTTAATTTTAATAATTTCAATTTCAATTCTCAGTGTTTCACCTTCTTTTTGAAGAATTAAATCGTTTGCTGAAAAATATGGCTTACCTGCTCTAAAAATTTCTTGAATTTCGAATTTTTGCGTATTAATTTTTGTAAGTTTACAGATTCTTGAGATATTCTTACCTGATATTTTATTATTTTCTCCTAAAATTTCAAGTGCGGCAGAATTATATAATTCAATTTTTCCGCGTGAATCAACGCTTAAAACCGCATCTGTTAAACTGTTAATAATTGTTAAAATTCTATTTTTTGAGTCTTCGGCTGTTTTGTGTGCTTCGAGCATTTTTATTTGTATTTGTCGTTGTCGAATTCCGAAAATTATAAAAGCAAGATTTAATGTGAAAATTGTAAAAAGCATAGAAATAAATTCATTGATTTGATTTGTAGAAGTGATAAAAATAATTATAATTTCAGATAAAGCAATACTAACTCCAAGAGCGACTTTAGTAAAGGCTTCATTTTTGAGTTTAAAATTATGATTATTTTCCATAAGCATAATTATACGGCAAAAAAAATGAAAAAGCAATTTTAAAAACCACAAAATTAAAGTAGAATTGCGGTTTTTTGAAAATTAATCGCCATGTTTGCGGTCGAGCGACATAAAGCGGAGGCGTTCTGGATGGAAGTATAGTTCAATAGTCCCAACTGGTCCATGACGATGTTTGGCGAGAATTAGATCTGTGATATTTTCGCGCTCTGTTTCAGGGTTATAATAAGCTTCTCGATAAAGAAACATTACAATATCGGCATCCTGCTCGATAGAACCAGATTCACGGAGGTCGGCAAGTTGTGGAATTTTTGGATCACGACTTTCGACTGAACGGCTAAGCTGTGAAAGCGCAATTACAGGCACGTTTAATTCACGCGCGAGCAATTTTAGTCCACGAGAAATTTCAGAAACCTCTTGAACACGGTTTGCAGAAGATTTAGCTGAGCCACTTCCTTGCATCAGCTGGAGATAGTCGATTACAATCAAACCAAGCTCACCGTTATGTGCGGCGCGTCGAGCTTTTGTTCGCATTTCAAGCACGCTCACACCAGGTGTGTCGTCGATATAGATTGGTGCTTCGGCCATTTCGCCCATTGCATCGGCAAGTTTTGCGAAATCTTCATCACTTAAATTCCCGGTTCGAATATTCCAAGAATCAACTCCGGCCGCATCGGCGAGCATACGATCGACAAGCTGTTCTTTACTCATCTCAAGGCTGAAGAAAAGCACTGTCTTTTTTTCTATAGTAGCAATATTGTAGGCTAAATTGGTTACAAAGGTTGTCTTTCCCATTGCTGGACGCGCTGCTAAGATAATTAAATCGGATCGCTGTAGTCCTGCGGTTTTATTATCGAGGTCGCGATAGCCTGTTCGAATTCCACGAATTGTACCTTTATTTTTATAAAGTTCATCTAATCTTTCGAAGGAATCGTTCAATATATCTTCCATTGAAGATAAGTCTTGTTTCAAGCTTGCGTCCGAAACGCCAAAAAGTTCAGCCTCACTTTGACCTAAAAGTTGTGGAACGGTTAATTCTTCATTAAAAGCTAATTCGGTAATATCGCCACCTGCTTTAATTAATCGTCTTCGAACTGCCGCTTGAGCGACAATTTCAGCATAACTAGCCGCATGCGACGCAGTTGGGACATAATTTGTGAGTTCCGCTAAGTAGCTCGAACCACCTACAGTATCAAGTTCTTCTCGTTTTTTAAGCTCATTTGTAAGTGTTAGCAAGTCTACTGGCTGATGGTGCTCGTAGAGTCGAATAATTGCCGCAAAAATAATGGCATGACGCTTGTCGTAAAAATCTGCTGCTTTCACGGTTTCGGCAATATCAATTAAAACTTCTTCATCAATCAAGATAGCGCCGATCAAACTCATTTCGGCATCTAAATTTTGTGGCGGAATTTTACCGCCGGCTTTCTCGCTATTCATCAATCTTTACCATTTCTCCACCCCCCATTAAATCCTGAACACTCGCAATTGCTGGATCACTCGCCGGTTTTGCTACACCTAAGACTTCAATCACCCAGCTACCTGCGTTAATTTTCCTCAAAGCTTTGCCCATTGAAGCTTGCGCTTTAGCTTTTTCAAGCTGTTTTTGTTTAAATGCTCCGCCCGTGTAAATCTTAATTTTGCCATTTTCGAAAATATAGCCCGATTGTTTTAAAATTGTCTGAATTCCCTTATCACTTTCATCAATCGCACCCCAGAAATCTGCCCATTTGAATTCTTTCTTGTCGCCCAAATCTTGATTTTCATTTTTTGGTTGGGCTTCACTCAGATTTTCTGGAATTTCACTTTTTAAAGATTTATTTTCTCCAGCTTTTTGCGGAATTTCTATCTTATCTTCACTATTTTCATTTTTCTGCGAAGTTTCGAAAGTTTCTTTTTGTAACTCTGTCTTATTTTCTGACTTACTTTTTGAAATTTCTGCCGTTTTTTGATTTTTAATCTTTGGCTTTAAAGCTGTTTTTTGTTGAACTTGCGGTGAGATATTTTGAACTATTGAAAGCTGCGGTATAAAACTTGGTTGAATAAAAATCGAAAGCAATTCCATCTCAATGAAATTTGATTTTTCTGCACGCGTGAGTGGAATCAAGAATTGTGAAAGGTATGGCTTTGTTCCAATATTTTCGGTAATAAAATTTAAAAGCTGGCTAGCGAAATTTTTTAAATCTACGCCAGAATTGCGAACATCTCGCACGATTTGCAAAATTTCGTTTGAATTTTGGTTTTCAAAAGCTGAAATTAAGGTGTTAATTTGTGTTTTTGATGCTAGACCGAGGGTTTCTTCAAGCAGTTTTGCTGTAATTTCTTCGCCATCCTTTGAGATGCTTGAGATTTGATCAAGTAAAGAAATGCTATCACGAAAACTGCCTTCGCCACGCTCGGCAATAATTTCAATCGCTTCTTTCGAAATTTTGATTTTTTCGTTTTTAGCGATGAATTCTAGATGTTTACAAACATCTTCCTTTGAAATAAACCGGAAAACGAAACGTTGCGTTCGGCTAATAATTGTGGCTGGTAATTTATGGGCGTCGGTTGTTGCTAGGATAAAAACAGCGTGTTCTGGTGGGTCTTCGAGAGTTTTGAGTAAAGCGTTAAAAGCAGCTTTTGAAAGCATGTGGACTTCATCGATAATATAAACCCGATACTTAGCAGAAAAAGGCGCAACCTGCACATTGTCGCGAAGCTGGCGAATGTCATCGACACCGTTGTTGCTGGCGGCATCAATTTCAATAATATCTGGGTGATTATCTTCTTCAGAATACGGCAGATTATTGATTTCGTGGGCTAAAATTCGCGCAATAGAGGTTTTGCCAACACCGCGTGGGCCAGTAAAAAGGTAAGCATGGGCAATTTTCCCCTGTTTTAAAGCATTTTCAAGTACTGTTGTGATGTGTTTTTGACCCACAACTTCAGTTAATTTCTTACTCCGATATTTGCGATACAATGCTTTGCTCATTAGCTCTATTTTATCAGTTTTTTACTTAAAAATCAAATAGACTAGCTTGTCGTTCTGGCAAATTAAGTTCAATAATTTTTGGTGAAATTCGAATTTTTCGCCCCGTAAATTTTTTAAGCGGTAATGAAATAATTTCACCCTGTTGTTCAGCGAGTAAAATATAACCAACTTGAGCTTTTAAAATACCTGAAAAAATCAAAGTTTCACCGTTTTGATTTTGTGGACAATTTTGTATTTCAAGCATTTCTCCGCTTGGAATTTTACCATTTTTTGCATAAAATTTATTTAAATCTATTGGATCTTGCTTTTCAAAAACTACTTTTTGAGCGGTTTCTATTTTTTTGCGAGCATCAAGAAGTGCTTTTTCTGCTTTCGAAAAAACAAAATCTTGTTCAAGAAGTTTTAATTTTACATTTGCCTTGACATTTTCGCAAAAATATGTCATTTTGGATATTTTCTCTTCATAATTTCGAGCAATATTTGCACTCGAAAATTCGCCTAAAATCAACGCGGCTCTTGCCCCCTGTTCAAGCAATCTTGCAATTCCTCGCCCTGCAAAACTAATTCCAACCTTAATAGTTTCATCTGAAAAATATGCCAAATAAACAAAATGCGGCTGCAAATTTCGCTCAATCTGTTGCTTTGAAATTTCTCCATCTTTTACGTTGTAAAATGCTGGATTGAAGCCAGTTTTCTTTTGACAATTTTGACATTGTTCATATTTTTTGTCAAGTTCATAATTTTCTGGGCAGACAAAATCTTCACCTGTCTCCAAGTTATGCCAACCAATACAAAATCGTTTTGAAAGGTCAATTTCTATTGAAATCGGCTCTTCAAATTCTGGTGAGAAACTTAAAATCTCACCAGAATCCAAATCTGCCAATCTCCAACGTGGTTTTTGGTTTCTATCAAAATCAACATGGGTTAAAAGATAATCTTTTTCAAAAAAATCTTTATTCATTAGTTATTTGAACCCTTAAAATCCGCGATTAAATCTGCTTCGAAAGCTCGCGTTCCTTTTATATCTTTTGAATATTTTTCTTCATCTAGTTCAAAATTAAATGATTTAATCTTTGCCCAAACGGCTTGAATTAGAGTTTTTAGCCGTTCCTCTTCTTCGGGCTTAAAAATCACTTCAAAATTATAAGCTTTTTCAGTGCGTTTATCTGGTTCAATGAACTCCAAAATTCCCTTTTCAACTGCGTAACCCGAAAATTCTGGTGCAATTTCGATCAAAATTTTATAAAAATATAGCTGTTGTGTATATTCGTGGATTTTTGTTGAATTTGTATCGAATTTATTAGTTTTGATGTTAAAAGGAATTGAACCAGTCTTATAATCAACGACTGTGATTTTTTTATTTTCGCGGTCTATTCGAATTAGATCAATTTTTCCCGTTAGAACTGCATCTCCAACCGTTACGCCAATACTACTAAAGTTTTTCTCAGCTATATTTCCAGGTTTAAACTCGCCTAAATTATTCTCGAAAAAGTTTTCAAAAATTTGATTAAATCTTTCTAAAATTTCTTCTTTGTCTTTTTCTGAGAGTGGGTATTTCGAAAATCTTTCAATAGCATATTTTTTAATGTTGTCAATATTTGGTGTATTGCCAGAATTAATTTCATCTTGAATATAGTTAAAGCCTTCATGAACAATATTTCCAAGCGTTAGAGCTGGACCGTAAGCTCCGGGAAAACATAAAATTTTGTTTTCGAAAAAGGTTTGAGGACCTTTGTATTGAAGATTTGTATAGGAGTTTAGATCTGTTGGGCTTAATTTGTAGTTTTTAACTCTTGGCTTCAAAAGCTCTCGCATTTCTTCGTTTTTGATAGTATAAAATTCGTGCCAGTTTGTTTCGATTTTATCAGCTTCAAGCGATTCTCTTTGGATTCTTAAAACTTCCTGCCATTTTTCAGGTAGAATTTTTGATTTTAAAACTCCGTCTTCTTCTCGCTCATCTAAAAATGATAGCGTTTTTTTGGTTTTTCCAGTTAAATCGCTGTTGTGGTTTGTAAGATAAAGTTGAATTTTTGCGCGCGTCATTGCTACAAACATCAAGCGCTTACGCGTGTCTTCACCCTCATCTTCGATATTTGTAAATTTAAGGTTTGCGGGCATCGTGATATTTTCGCCCCCGCCACCTTTTCTCTCAGAATTCCAGCTATCTTGATTTAGTGAAATTAGAAAAGTATATTCAAACTCTAAGCCTTTTGCTACAAAGGGTGTCATAACTTGAACTGCATTTTCGCTTGTATTATGCGGATTTGTACTTAAAATTTGAATTTCAAATTCTTCGCATAATTCAACATAATTTATTAGAATATCAAGTTTATTATTTTCTTCGTTCGAAAATTCTCGCAGCTTATCTCGCAAAATAGTTAAGTTTAAAATCGTATCATAAAATTCTTCGTCAGCTTTTTGCGAAATAAAATCTCGAATTGGTGATTTTAATCCTTCGCGAATTTCCCTTGAACCCAAAATATAATCAAAAAGCTCTTCGAAAGTCTTTTCGTATGAAAATTCGGCTAGCGTAACTAAAATTTCACCCAAATTTCGAATTTGTTCAACTTTGCTTTTCAATATAGCTTCAATCCAAAAATCACGATTATCTTTGGCTGCCCAGCTCATTTTCCAGATTTCAACTGCTGGAATTTGCCAAAAATCAAGACTCAAAACTTCAGGGAAAAGATTTGCCATTTTGTCTTCATCTTTATCGCGAATTGCCAAAATTAGCTTCGAAATCTTAATTAGCTGCGAAATTATTTCATTTTTTAGAATATTTTCGCGTTTCTCATAATAAATTGGTACATTTTGGTTTTTTAAATATGGCACAAAATCTTGCAAAATTTTGTGCTTTGGTGCAATTACGGCAATTTCTTTTGGCGCAACTCCGTTTTGAATTAAATTTGAAATTTTTTCTGCGACCCAAGAAAATTCTGCAATTTGACTTTCGAAATTCGTTCGCTCAAGCTGAATTTCTCGGTTGGTAAAGTTTCCTTCCGCTGAAATATCTTTCTCAATTTTAATTGGCAAATTTTTAGTTAATCGCCCCGAAATCGTATTTGCAACATTTTTCGAAGCAGTCAAGATATCGCCGTGTGAACGGTAATTTTTAGTTAAGTTGATGACTTTTGTGTTTTCGCCAAATCTATCATAAAAATCAATCATGTTCGACTTGCTTGCGCCTTGAAAAGCCATGATTGCTTGGTCATCATCACCCACTGCTAAAACATTTGGCTTGCCTTCCATAACAGGATTATTTGTGAGCAGCTCAATAATTTTTGCCTGCGAATCATTAGTGTCTTGATATTCATCTAA
>JABCOZ020000022.1 GCA_013333405.2 Candidatus Saccharimonadota bacterium
ATGTTGATGAAGAGAAACGCGACCAAATGATTGCTGACCTTGAGGCTGAAGATAAGGCTGCTCGAATGGCAATTAAGATTCGTTACGAAAAAGCTGCTGAAGAATCTGGTGCTGATATTAAAGCTTTAGCAGAAGCTCAATCTAAAGAGATTGAAGAGCTTGATAAAGACTATGTTTCGAAAAAGAACCAGCTTGATATTCTTGTAAAAGGTTCGTTAATGAACGAAACCGATTTTCGAAACCTTCCTGAAGAATATGAAGATATTATTGAAGTCGGAATGGGTGGTGAAGCAATCAAAGCCTTGCTTGACGAAATTAACATTGATGAGCTTATTGAAAGTTTGAGAGAAGAAGCTGAGAAGGCTAAAGGTCAGCGAGAAAAGAAAATCCTTAAGCGTCTAAAAACAATTGAAGGTATGAGGGCTGCTGGAATTAAGCCAGGGAGTTTGTGTTTAACAGTCCTTCCTGTAATTCCTCCGGATCTGCGACCGATGGTTCAATTGACTGGTGGTCGATTTGCGACATCAGATTTAAATGATTTGTATCGTCGTGTTATTAACCGAAATAACCGTTTGAAGAAATTGATCGAACTTAATGCACCAATGGTGATTAAGAGAAATGAAATGCGAATGCTTCAGGAAGCTGTAGATTCATTGATTGATAACAATGCATCACGAAGTGGTCGCTCAGTTAATACAGCTGGAGGCCGCCGACAGCTTAAATCTTTGAGCGATATGCTAAAGGGTAAGCAAGGCCGATTCCGTCAAAACTTGCTTGGAAAACGTGTTGACTACTCCGGTCGTTCTGTAATCGTTGTAGGTCCAACTTTGAAGGCTCACCAGTGTGGTTTGCCAACTCAAATGGCACTTGAGCTCTTTAAGCCATTCGTAATTTCTTGGTTGATTGAAAAAGAATATGCACACAATATTCGTTCAGCAACTCGATTAATTGATGCGCGAGAAGCTGAAGTTTGGGATGCTTTGGATGCTGTAGTTGAAGGGAAATATATTCTTTTGAACCGTGCTCCATCATTGCACCGACTTTCGATTCAGGCCTTCCAACCAAAACTTGTTGAAGGAAAAGCAATTCAGCTCCACCCACTTGTAGCTAACGGATTTAATGCCGACTACGATGGAGACCAGATGGCTGTTCACTTGCCGCTTTCTGACGCTGCTCAAGCCGAAGCTCGTGACTTGATGAGTATTTCTCACAACCTTTTGAAACCTGCAGACGGTCAACCAGTTCTTTCTGTCGACCAGGATGTTGTTTACGGAAATTACTACATTACCTACGACAAACATTCTGAAATAAACAAGAAACCAAGACCTTTCGCAAATGTTTTTGAAGCGGAAATGGCTTATGACAAAGGCGAGATTGCACTTCAAACACCAATTCGTGTGTTTGTAAAAGGTGAAATTCGAAACACAACTCTTGGTCGAGTGTTGTTCAATGAACTATTGCCAGAAGATTATCCATTCGACAACAACCCGCAAACTAAGAAACAAATTAACAAAATTTTGGCTGATATGTTTGCGCATTATGGTGCTGAAATGACTGTGAAAATTGCTGACAAAATCAAAGGTTTGTCATTCCGATTTGTTACAAAATCTGGTTTGTCGATCGGTAAGGAAGATTACACGGTTTACGAAAGCGAAAAAATTCCTCAGATCATTGCTAGCGGTGATGCTAAAACAACTTTGATTCAGGAGCAATATGACCAAGGTCTTCTGACTGACCAAGAGCGGTATAACTTGATCATCGATAACTGGCACAAGGTTATTGATGAAGTTTCTGATGAAATTTCTGAGCGTGTAGCTCATGAAGGTGCAGATTCACCTGTTGGATTGATGGCTGTTTCTGGTTCACGTGGTAATGCAACAAATATTCGCCTTGCTTCTGGTTTGACTGGAATTATGGTGGATGCAACAAACCGTGAAATTGAGCTTCCAATTCGCTCAAACTACACCCACGGAATGAGCTCACTTGAAGCTTTCGTGGCAACTCGTGGTGCGCGTCAAGGTTTGATTTCAACTGCGCTTAAAACTGCTGACTCTGGTTATCTAACTCGCCGTCTTGTTGATGTGGCTCAAGATGTATTTTCTGTTGAAGATAGAGCTGATGAAGTTGATCCAGGATTTGCGATTTATCGCTCAGAAAGTGAAGAGACAATGATTTCATTTGGTGATAGACTTTATGGTCGATTTACGGCTGAAGCTGTTCCTGGATATATTGAGGCTGATCAACTAATCACTCGAGAGATTGCCGACGCAATTGAAAAAGATGAAAACATTACAGAAGTTAAAATTCAAAGTGTTCTTTCAACTCCAGACCTTGCAGGAATTCCTCAAAAGTCTTACGGAATTGATATGGCGACTGGGCTTCTCGTTGATCCAGCCGAACCAGTTGGTGTGATTGCCGCTCAATCTGTTGGTGAGCCTGGAACGCAGCTAACTTTGAATACATTCCACAGCTCGGGTGTTGCTGGTTCTGGTGCGATTTCACAAGGTTTGCCACGTGTTGAAGAACTTCTTGAGGCTCGATCTCCTAAAGGTCAAGCTTATATGACTGAAATTTCTGGTGTGGTTGATATCTGGGAAGATGGCAACATGAATATTGTTCAAATTACACCACAACAAACTGAAGATGGCGAAAATGTAAACCCAGTTCGCTACGAAATTCCAAATGTTGCAGCTCTTGCTGTTTCGAAAAATGACGTTGTTCGCGCAGGAGATCGTTTAACAGCTGGTTCGTTAAATCTTCGTGATTTAATGGAATTGAAGGGTGTTGAAGAAACTCAACGCTACATTATGAACGAAATATTGCGAATTTATGCAGCTCAAGGTCAAGATATTGCTTCGAAGCACCTTGAAATTATCGTTCGCCAAATGTTTAGCCGAGTTCAAATTGAAGATGCCGGAGATTCATCGTTTATCATTGGTGATGTCGTTTCGAAAGCTGCCGTTGTTGAAGAGAATAAACTTCTTGAAGCTGAAGGTAAAAAACCTGCTGAATTTAAACAACAACTTCTTGGAATTACAAAAGTTTCAATTTTCAGCGACAGTTTCTTGTCTGCTGCATCATTCCAAAATACAACAAGTGTTTTGATCAACGCAGCAACTTCTGGCCGAATTGATAAGCTTCGCGGATTAAAAGAAAATGTGATTATCGGACGCAAAATTCCTGTTGGAACTGGTGCTCGGGTTAACACAAAAGCTGAATCTGTTGAAGATAAAAAAGAATTCGAAAACGAAACTAACGATTCGATAGTAGAAGAATAAAAAAACTTAAAACACCGGCTTTGTTGCCGGTGTTTTAATTTGCGTTAAAGAACGAAAAATGATACAATATTAGCATAAACGAAATAGGAGAATATATGAGTTCTAATGAAGCTAAAAAAGTTGGCGTAAAAGCTTTTCGAAACCGTGGAATTATTTTTGCAATTTTGGCAATTTGCTTAATTGCTTCAGGCGTATTTTTTGGTATGAAACCATTTGATGATTTTGCTAAAAGAATAACTTGGAAACAAATTGAGGGCGAAATTGTCGGCTTTGAAAAGGAGCTAGCTAGTCAAAATTCAAGCGAGTATAAATTTATACCAACGATCGACTTTTCAGTTCAAGACAACGAAACAACAGAGGTGAAGGCAGATCCACAAAAAGAACAACCTACGATTGGCGAAAAGGTTAAAGTTTTTTATGATGAAAAAAATCCCAGTGCAGCAGTTGTTGGCGACTATCCAATCGTGAATCTTATTATCCCTGTAGTTTTGTTGGTTCTTGGTGTTGTTGGACTAATTTTAGCAATTATTTCTTTCAGGAAAATGAAAAAAGCAAAAGCCTACCAAAATCAACTACAGAATAGTATGAATCAAAATATAAACCAAACACCTTTTGTTCAAAACTTTGTTCAACAAGATAACGGAAGACGACAATAGTGCGGATTATTTTTACTGATGGTAGTGCTTCGCCAAATCCTGGCCCTGGTGGTTTTGCTGTGATTGAAAACGGCGCACCAATCGCACTTGGATCTGAAAACCCTAGCACGAATATTCGAATGGAAGGTTTGGCTTTAAAAAAAGCTTTCGAAATTTTAAATGGGGAAAAGGCAGAAATTCAAACAGATAGCGAATTCTGGATTAACGTTTTAACGAAATGGGCGCCAGCTTGGGAACGAAATGGCTGGAAAAAGAAAACTGGTGAAATTAAAAAT
>JABCOZ020000023.1 GCA_013333405.2 Candidatus Saccharimonadota bacterium
GGAAATAGAATCTTGAATCAAAACTTTTAAAGTGGGTGAAACGAGATTTTTATTATCGTTTAACGCTTCAGGCTTATATAAATCAAAATAAAAAATCTGCTGTTTGCTTTTTAAAGATTCCTCAATAACTTTTCTATGGGAATATGACGTTAATAAAACTTCATTTTCAAGATATTTAAAAATGTGCTGGTTAATGATTTGTGCTTGTCTTAATTCTTCTGAGTTTTTGGAAGGAATATTTGAAAAATTCACCAAGAAAATCAAAAGGGTTGCCAAGTAAAGTTCATCTTCTTGGCAATGATTAAGCAATTCTATTTTTTCGCTACCAAAAACAACGGTAGCTTTTTTGGTTTGGCTTAAAAAAGCTGATTTGATTTTAAAAACAGCTTGCTTATAATCGAAAGTTTCATCACGGTTTAAATCTTTCAAAATATCAGCTATCCTTTGAGACTGAAAACTTAAATCACTAATCGGTAAAGCTTCGCGGTAAAATTCTGGAACTTCTTCATCGCCCGTAAAAATGCGGTTGCTAGAAACACGGTTAATTTCTGGAATAAATGAAATTTTAGGGTTGTTTTCACTCACTAATCTATTCAAAATACTATTGACGAAATCTTCTTGGTTTCGTTTTTTCTTTTCAGATTTTTGCAAAATATAGCAAAACCATCCTAATCTAAATTCGGTCATACGATTTCTCCTTGAGATTTCTGAGATTTTTTACCTGATGAATGAGATAAAAATATTCGCTACACTATAATCATAAACAAAGTCGACAATGTTTATAACCTAAATTATACCAAAATCAAAGGAGAAATCTCATGAATCACATTCAAAAATCAACCCCAAAAGTAGACCTTCCTCAACTTGTTAGCCCCTATCAGTTAGAAGTGGCTAAAACACTGAGTGAAGCGATGGCAGATAATCAAGTCTTGGAGCTTCTCGCTAGCGATATTTTATATAAAGTGGGCAATCTGGCGCTTACTCAGTCTGAAATACTCAAAAATACGCCAGAAGCTAAAGCATATACAGATTATATTCTTAAAGCATTCACTTATTATGCTACTGAAAAAATGAAATGAGGTAGCTTTATGATGGATTACTTTATAGCTTTTATAATTATCGTTGTTGCCATACTTCTTTGGGATTGGTTCGAAAAACCAAAACAAGCAAATAAAAAGCACTGTAGCGAAGAAGAAATTGCCCTAGCAGAATTTCTGGAAAAACGGCAAGGAATCAATCAACTTTTCTTGGTTGCTAAAGCAGAAATGCAAAAAATTTCAAGAAAATAAAAGGATTGTTTAGACTAGACAAATGGTCAAAATATGTTCAAATATACTACTGTTTCATTGCCTAAAATTCATTCCAATCGCTCTAAAAACTAAAGACAGTGAAATTTAACTTTTTATCAATTTTCTTGTATAAATGAAGGCAGAAAGGAGACCAGCTATGAGAAAACTAATGGCATATATTATTGGATTTGTTGCTTGTGCTTGGCTTATTAACTGGGCGGTGAAACTAATTCTGGAAGTTTGGTGGTTCTTAGTTTTAGCGACTGTGGTTGTTTTCATTGGCTGGCTTGCCTTTCAGATTATTAAATCTAAAGAATGGAGGTAGAGATGAAAAGAAAATTCGAAGCGCTATCTTGGAGCGAACTCAACTGGATGCGCCCGTTTGAGATAGATGATGTGAAATCTATGTTGGGTCAACTGGTGGGGTTAAGTCGGCGCAAAGCGGTTATTTTTGAAATTCGATTATCTAAGAATCGCGTGCGCTATCTATTAGGAACAGAAGAACAGGATAAGCGACATATCAGCCAACTAATTCAATCACATCGAGCTATTCAGTTTTCAAGAGCTCCTAAACGCGAAAAACTTTCGGTTGCGCGGTTAGTGAACATTAAAGAATCTCACTATGCTTTAAAAACGGACTCTGTAGAAAACATGATACGTTCAAGCCTTACAATTTCAAAAATACTTCAGCCAGATGAGACAGTGGTTGTTCAGTTGATCATTGGTGCAGGCTCACCGCCTCGCCCTCAACCAAAAGATTTGCCGAATTTATCCGCTAAATGGTATCAAGTGATTACAAATAATGTTCCTGAACTTTCCGAAAACTCCAAAAAGCTGATGAAACAAAAACTAAACCAATCTACTTTTAGATGTGAAATTCGCCTTGGTGTCCAATCTCGCAGTATTTTGCGAACAAAGGAATTTTTTGACAGCCTGCTTAGTAGTTTTCGCATGATGGAATCAAATGCAACCATTGAATTAAAACCACTAGCTATCCAAAAACTCAATCAAGCACAACCTTCCTGGTCTTTCCCATATAGTTTATCTGTCTCTGACTTAGCTTGTTTCATGCTTTTACCTATTGGGGAAGAAAATATTGCAGGTGTGCCAAATGTTCACCCTAAATTAGTAGCGCCACCTTTGGGCTACAATATTAACCGAAAAACTCAGCGAAGTTTGGCGCAAACGGTTGAAAGTCAATCAAGACCAATTCAAATTTCAACACAAGCTGGCAAAAAGCACACCGTTTTTCTCGGTTCAACTGGTTGCGGTAAAACCACCGCTATGAGTCACTTGATTTTATCAGATATAAACTCTAAAAATCATAGCGTTGTTGTGGTAGATGCCAAAGGTCAACTTACTCATGAACTATTAGAGCGCACGTCAACTGAACACGATGAAGATATGGTAGTCATCTCGCCAACCGCCAAACGAGTTGTTGGTATCAATCCTTTTGAGCTCACTAAGCACGGTATCGAGCCAGAAGTTATTGCAGATTATCTACTGGAGCTATTTAAAGGACTTTATCCTGAACATTTTGGAATTTACTCGCTGGATATTCTATCGCACAGTTTTCTAACGCTTGCTAGAATTCCAAACACTTCTTTAGTCATGCTACCAAGTTTACTCACTAATCAATCCTTTCGAAATAAACTATTAAGA
Organism: Candidatus Saccharimonadota bacterium; assembly: GCA_013333405.2. Classification (GTDB taxonomy): domain Bacteria; phylum Patescibacteriota; class Saccharimonadia; order Saccharimonadales; family Saccharimonadaceae; genus Nanogingivalis. The sequence goes on from JABCOZ020000023.1 coordinate 2,952, forward strand.
GAGTTAAAAGACCCAATCGGGCTGGAAAGTTTCTGGAACTGGTTTGAGCTACTCAGTGAAGCTCAACGTCACCAGATGTTAAACCCCATTTTGAATAAATTCCGCCAGTTTTTGCTTCGCCCACAACTTCGAGCAATGTTGGGACAGACTAATCCAAATTTCAGTCTTGCAGAAATCTTCAAAAGTCGAAAAATCGTATTGATTCCACTAAATAAAGCGGTAATTGGTTCAGAATCTGTCAAACTCATCGGTAGCCTAATCACTTCAATGCTCTGGATGTTAATTTTGCGCCAGTCTTCGGTTGAGCCAAGCAAACGTCAATCGGTCTTTATCTATATTGATGAAACACCGAGTTTCTTAGGAATCCCCAATTCTAACTTAGACGAAGCACTTTCGCAATCTCGCCAATTTAATGTTGGCTGGAATATTGGCTTCCAACACCTCGCCCAGATGTCGCCTCAGCTAAAAGCTGGAATTGAATCTAATGTTGCGAATAAAATCGTTTTTAGCTTGAATCTTGATGAAGCTCGCGAAATGGCAAAATATACTCTGGAGATTGATAAAGAAGATTTTTACAGCTTACCACCATTTTGGGCATATATTCGTACTGAAATTTCACAAAATACTTATCGTTGGATTATTAGTAAAGCATACCCACCTAAACCCAAAATTAGAGATAGTCGTGTGCCATTTTTGAATAGCTTGAGCCGATACGGACAAGATATTTCAGCAATTGAAAGCCAATTCGAAAACTACATTTTTGAAAAATCTTCTTCGAAAAATGAAAATTCTAACCAAAAATTAACAGATTTAGGGCGCAAAAAGTGTTCCAATCGCTCTTCGAATCGTGTTGATGAAGAAAATCTATCCACCCCTGATGAATAAAGGTTTTTAGGATTTTTACTCACACGACTTACTCCGTAACTATGCACATTTTACGAGAGCACACCCTTTAAATTTTAATGGAGAACAAAACAGATGAAATGGAATTACAAAATAGATAATGACACGCATATTCTTTAC
>JABCOZ020000024.1 GCA_013333405.2 Candidatus Saccharimonadota bacterium
CATAATTAAGAGATTAAAAGAAAATAGTGCGAGGTTTTAATGTTTAGGAAGAAAATATTAAGTTCAAATGAAAAACAAATTAGTTTAGTTTATTTTTGGTGGATTAGCGTAAGAATTTTTATACGAAAAAATATAGTAATAAGGTTTCGAAACTTTAAATCACGCCGCCCTCATAGAAGTTTTAAGCTTTCGAAAAAAAGAGACTATACTCGACCATTAGAAATTGGAGGTTATTGGAACTTATTGGGGTCTGTTTTTGGGCTGATTCGAGAAAATAAAAGTATTTTTCGAAATCTTGTTTTAGTTTCTTCTTTAGCTAGTATTCTTCTTATCGGGTTGATGGATCAGAATTTCGTTTCAAGTCTGCAAGCTGTTGTTGATACTACTAATGGCGGTAATTTTGAAGGTTTTTTTGGTGAAATTGGCAAAGCTGGGTTGGTTATGGCTGCAACATTTAATAGTGGTGGTTTAGTGCAATCTCCGACTGAAATTCAGCAGATGATGTTTGCTATAATAATATTGTTTATTTGGCTTGCAACGGTTCAGGTTTGCAGAAATATTTTAAGCGGAAAAAAGAACTTTAATTTAAGGGATGCTCTATATTCTTGTGGAGCCCCTATCATCCCAATGGCGGTAATTTCTATTGTGATATTGATGCAATTAGTTCCTGTATTTATTGCAACGATTGTTGGTGCGGCCGCAAAAACAACAAGTTTTTTATCGAGCGGAATAGAACAAGCTGTATTTTTCGGCGTAATACTTTTACTATTTTCGCTTTCAGCATTTTGGGTTATGGGTTCCATTTTTGCGATGATTATTGTTACGATTCCAGGAACTTATCCACTACAGGCTTTGAGGATTGCTGGCGATATGGTTTCTCAAAGAAGGCTTGCGATATTGAAGAGAATTCTATTTTTAATATTCATACTTGCTTTAATTTGGTCTATTATAATAATTCCAATAATTATGCTGATGAATTGGCTGATTTCAATTAATGGATTCTTTGTTAATATTCCAATCGTACCAATCTCTATGCTCCTAATGAGTTGTTTTTCTTGTGTTTTAAGTTCAGTTTATATTTACGTTTTATATCGAAGGATTGTTGATGGGGACAGATAAAAACACTCGATATAAAGATTTGCTAGAGCTTTTGAACCGATACTCTTTTGAATATCATACTCTTGATAATCCAAGCGTTCCAGACTCGGTTTATGATTCTCTTTTTTCTGAACTTAAGAAAATTGAGGCTAAAAATCCAGAAATAATATCAAAAAACTCACCAACACAAAGAGTTGGTAATATGGTTAAGGGTGGGTTTATTAAGGTTTCTCACGCTAGTAGAATGCTAAGTTTAAACGATATTTTTAATAGTAAAGAAATTTTCGATTGGTTTGAGAGAATCAAAAAACTTGAGCCAAATATTGAAGAGGATTTTTTTGCAGATATTAAAATGGATGGTTTAGCTTGTTCTCTTATTTTTGAGAATGGTGAATTTGTGAGAGCTGTTACTCGAGGTGATTCTTTTGTTGGCGAAGATGTTTCAAGTAATATTAGAACAATTAAAAATATTCCGCTTTTTTTACAGGCGAGTGGTAGATTTGAAAATTTTAAGAATGGAAGAACTGAGGTTCGTGGTGAGATTGTTATTTTGAAAGAAGATTTTGAAAAAATAAATATTGCTCGAAAGGCTCAGGGAGAATCTGAGTTTGCTAATCCTCGGAATTTAGCCGCAGGTACAATTCGCCAGCTCGATCCCTCAATTGCAGCTTCTCGACCTCTACATTTTCGAGCTTATGATCTAATTAGAGAAAATCCAAAAGATGTTCCTACTAACCAGTTCGCTTATAAAGCGTTAAAAAATCTTGGTTTTACGGTAAATGAGCAAGCTTCAAAAATTAACGGTTTAAAAAAAGTTATTGAGTTTATTGATTTTTGGAGTGAAAAGAGAAAAGAATTGCCATTTAATACTGATGGGTTAGTTGTAAAAATTAATAATCGTGAGCATTTTTCGAAACTTGGAATTGTTGGAAAACAGCCTCGTGCCGCAATTGCTTTTAAATATTCCCCCGAAGAAGTTACGGCGGTGATTTCGGACATAGTAATTTCGATTGGCAGGACTGGTGTGGCAACTCCTGTTGCGGTTTTTTCGCCAGTTCAACTTGCTGGAACTACCGTTCGGCATGCTAGTCTTCATAATGCTGATGAGATTCAGCGCCTTGATGTTCGGATTGGTGATACAGTCGTTGTTTTTAAATCTGGTGATATTATCCCGAAAATTTTGCGAGTTTTGCCTGAACTTCGCCCAAAAAATGCTAAACTGTTTAACTTCGAAGATGAACTTTTAAAACAATTTCCTGATATTGAGTTTTATCGACCGGACGGTGAAGTCGCGTATCGTGCAAAAGGTTTGAATTCTGACTTAATTTTGAAAAAAATGGTGGCCTTTTATGCTTCGAAAGCGGGATTGGATATAGAAAACTTCGGTGAAAAAAATGTTAATTTGCTGGTTGAAAAAGGTTTGATTCGAGATTTAGCGGATATTTATTTGCTTAAAAAAGAGGATTTATTAAAGCTCGAGCGTTTTGCTGAAATATCGGCAAATAATCTTTTGCAAGCAATTGAGTTTTCGAAAAATCCTGAACTTGCAAAATTTATTGCGGCGCTAGGTATTCGCCATGTCGGAGGCGAAACTGCAAATCTTTTAGCAGAAAAGTTTGAAAAATTTGAAAATCTGCGTGATTCGAATCTTGAAGAATTGCTTGAAATTGGTGGAATTGGTAAAAAAGTCGCGGAAAGTATTTTAGCTTTTTTTAATGATGACGAAAATCTGCGAATTTTGAAGAAAATGTTTGATCTTGGTGTGAAAGTAAAAAATTTCGAAAAAATTGAGGGTGTTTTGGTTGGTAAGAGCTTTGCAATTACTGGAACATTAAAAACAATGACGCGTGAACAAGCTATTGAAAAAATTGAAGCTTTGGGTGGAAAATTTCAAAAAACAATTTCAAAAACTACAGATTTTTTAGTGATTGGTGAAAAAGTTGGTGCTACAAAAATTTCGAAGGCCGAAAAACTAGGTGTAAAAGTTATGGATGAAGATGAATTCTTGAAAGAAATAAATGCAAACTAAAATTATTGCAGCTTATCCTTGTTTGGGTAAAACTACTCTTTCAAAAATATCTAAAAAGCGATTTTTAGATATGGAATTTAATGAAAGTAGTAAAACTAAAATGATGAATGAAATTGAAAGATCTCATTTTTTTGATTTTTGTGTACAGAAAATTGAAGAAGAGTATTATTCGGGTAATTTCGAAATTGTATTTATTAGTGAAGATGATGAGATTTTAAAGCGACTACTTTCAAAAAAGATTAGTTTTATACTTATTTTACCAAATATTTTTAAAAAAAGAGTAATGCAAGAGTATAAAAGGCGTGTTATATGTCGTTCTGGTAAAAGTTGGTGGAATAATGTTATTGAGCCAGAAATTAGCAATCTTCAAAACAGAATTGAATTTTACAAAAATACTGAGCTGGTTGAGGTTTACTTAACTGATGAGGATGAATATATTTGCGATAAGGTTACTCTATGGTGATTTTTTGATTTTTTATACTATTTTTGGTATAATTTAAAATAGTATGAAAAGATATAATCCGATTGAAATTGAAGCAAAATGGCAAAAAAAATGGGACGACTCAAAGCTTTATGAAGTTAAAGCTGACCATTCGAAACAAAAAATGTATATTTCAGGAATGTTCCCGTATCCAAGCGGTGCTGGACTTCACACGGGGCATGCGCGAAGTTACACTATTGTAGATTCGATTGCGAGGTTTTATCGACAGAAAGGAAAAAATGTATTAAACCCAATTGGTTGGGATACTTTTGGTTTGCCGGCTGAAAATTATGCGATTAAGACTGGAATTTCACCGCAGGAAGCAACAAAAACAAATATTGCCAACTTTAAAAAACAATTCAAGCGTCTTGGTATTTCAATCGATTGGTCGCGAGAAATCAATACTTCGAATCCAGAATATTATAAATGGACGCAATGGATTTTTCGAGAATTATATAAAAAAGGTCTAGCCTACCGAAAAGAAAGTTATCAATGGTGGTGCGACAATGATAAGACCGTTCTTGCTAACGAGCAGGTTGAGAATGGGCGTTGTTGGCGATGTGGTGAAGAAGTCACAAAGAAGCGAATGACTCAATGGTTTTTTAGAATTACGGCTTATGCTGATGAGCTCTTGGAAGATATTGATAATCTTGACTGGCCTGAAAAAATTAAGACAATGCAACGAAATTGGATTGGCAAATCTAAGGGTGCAGAGATTGAATTCGAAGTTGCTGGGGGTAATGCAAAAGGTGAAAAGATTAAGGTTTTCACAACTCGTCCAGACACACTTTTTGGGGCGACTTTCTTGACGGTTGCACCTGAACACCCTCTTCTTGATAAGCTAGTTAATGATTTAACAAAAGATAAAGTTGAAGAATATAAAAAAGAATCTTTGAAAAAAACAGAAATTGAACGCCAAGAGAATAAACAAAAAACAGGTATCTTTACTGGTAGCTATGTTGTAAATCCAGCGAACGGTAAGAGAATTCCAGTTTGGGTTAGTGATTATGTTCTTGGTGGATATGGTGAGGGTGCGGTTATGGCTGTTCCTGCTCATGATGAGCGTGATTATGAATTTGCTAAAAAATTTGACCTTGATATTGTCAAGGTTGTCGAAAAACCAGAAGGGGTTACAGATGACGATATCTGTTATCATGGTGAGGGAGTTATCGTAAATTCTGGTGATTTTGATGGTCAAAATTCCGCAGATGTTCGTGAACAGGTTTTGAGCTGGCTTGAAGAAAAAGGGATTGGTCGCTCGAAAACTACGTATAAAATGCGTGACTGGCTAATCTCTCGACAGCGCTGCTGGGGTTGTCCAATTCCTATTGCTTATGACAAAGATGGTAACGAGCATTTAATTCCCGAAGAACAGTTACCTGTAATGCTTCCAACTTTAACTGATTTTAAGCCAGATGATTCTGGAAAGTCGGCATTAGCAAAAAGTAAAGAATTCATGCATGTTGAAGTGAATGGTGAAAAAATGGTTCGAGAAACAGACACTATGGATGGGTATGCTTGTTCGAGCTGGTATTTATTGAGATATGCTGACCCTAGGAACTCTGAACGCGCTTGGGATCCAGAACTTGTAAACTACTGGGCTCCAGTCGATTACTATGTTGGTGGAGATCACGCTGTTGCACACTTGCTTTATGTTCGCTTTTGGACTCATGTTTTTAAAGATTTGGGATTGACTAACTTTTCCGAGCCTGTTAAAAAGCTTCTTTATCACGGATATATTAATGCTGAAGATGGCTCAAAAATGAGTAAGTCGAAAGGTAATACAATCGACCCTCTAGAAGTTATCGATCAGGGTTATGGCGCAGATTCGCTCCGAACTTACGAAATGTTTATTGCCCCTTACGAAATAGACGCATCTTGGGATTCTCGTGGTATCGCGGGTGTTTATCGCTTTTTAAATCGGGTTTGGGTCTTGGTTCAAGAATTTATTGAGAGTGAAAAATCAGCCGAAAATCTTTCAAACTTTGAAGAAATTCAGAAATCTCGACATAAAACAATCAAGAAGGTTACAGAAGATTTTCATCGGGATAGTTTAAATACTGCCGTTGCGGCATTAATGGAGTTCGTAAACGACCTTTATAAGTTTAAACTTGAAGGATTTTCAAAAGACTGGCGCCAAGTTTTAGAAGATTTACTAAAAATGTTGATGCCATTTGCTCCGCATATTTCG
>JABCOZ020000025.1 GCA_013333405.2 Candidatus Saccharimonadota bacterium
ACTAATTCTGGGTCAATTTCCATTCGCGTTCCAAGCCCAGAGCAAGTTTCACAAGCTCCTTGTGGTGCGTTAAATGAAAACAATCGCGGTTCAAGTTCAGGGATATGCTCATCTGGGTGAAGCTCACAAGCATAACGTTGTGAGAAAATTTTAACTTCGCCAGTTTCGTCATCTAAAACCTCTAGAATTCCATTTGTCATATCTAAAGCCTGCTCAACACTTTGAGCTAAACGTGTTCGCATTTCTTTCGAAAGAACCAAACGGTCAACCACAATTTCGATATTATGCTTAATATTTTTTTCAAGCTCAGGGAATTCATCCAAAGCATAAATCACACCGTCAACACGAGCACGAGCAAAACCTTTTTTCGAAAACTCAACAGGAACGTGCGCAAATTCACCTTTTTTAGCTTTCGCAATTGGTGCAAGCAAAATTAATCGAGACCCTTCTTTGAGGTTCATAATTCCATCAACGATACTTTGCGGTGTACGGCGAACCACATCTCGACCACAAATCGGACAATGCGGCGTACCAATTCGCGCAAAAAGAAGACGCAAATAATCATAAATTTCAGTTACAGTCGCCACTGTCGAACGTGGATTTCGGCTAGTAGATTTTTGATCAATTGAAATCGCAGGGCTAAGTCCAGTAATTTGATCTACATCTGGCTTATCCATTGTACCTAAAAATTGTCGCGCATAAGAATTAAGGCTCTCCATGTAGCGGCGCTGGCCTTCCGCATAAATCGTATCAAACGCTAAACTAGACTTTCCGCTACCAGAAAGCCCTGTTATTACCACTAATTTATCGCGCGGAATCTTTAAATCTACATTTTTTAAATTATGCTCGCGCGCGCCCTTAATTTCCAAAAAATCCGCCATAATTCTCCTTTATTATTCGAACTATTATATCATATTTTTCGAAATCTTTCCAGGGTCGCAAATTTCCAAAACTACCTTTATTCGTTCAAAATTTCGCTAATTTCACTTTTTGAAAGCTCGCGCCAACGCTTTTTATCATTTTCGAAAATACTAATTTGCGAATTATTAAAAGGAATTTTACTTGCTTCACACCATTTTTGCATTTTTGATAAATTTTCAATATAAAAAGTAATTCCATCAAAACCAAAATCATAATTTTTAAAATTAAGGCGTGTTTTATTTAGATTCTTTTTCGCTGAAATCTCCGCAAAATCTGGGTAGCCCAAAGCCTCACCCATTAAGCGCGTTTTTTCTTCAAGATTTTTGGCGTAATTTAGCTTTTCAGCCCTTAAATATTTCTCTAAATTTTCTCGATTTCGAAAAGCAAAAAGCCTGATTTTCGACTTTGTGCAATTTTTATTCCAAATCTTGTGCGTATAAACATTCTTTCGAAAAAAATATTTTCCAGTAAAACAATTCACGGATTTCCGCAAAGTTAAGTTCTAAAATCCAAAACTATCGAGCTTCGCCCGCCTTTTTGAAAGGCTTTTCGCATCTTTTTCTTTAACACAATCAATTATTATAATATCCCAAAAAGTAAATATTTCTATTCTTTTGGTGGTGTAGCTTTTACAAAGTTAATTTTTAGACCTTCATTTGTGAAACGTTTTTCATAAGTGGTCATAACTTTATAGTTTTCGTTCAAATTGCTTTCATGAAGATCAAAACTAAGGCGTTCAATTCGCCAGCCTTCCGCCACAAGTTGCTCCAAGCTCCAATCGAAAAGATCTTTAGCGTCAGTTTTAAAATATAGAGCACCATTTTCAGCTAATAATTTCGCATAAATTCGCAAAAAAGTCGGGTGAGTTAATCTGCGACCAGCGTTTCGATTTCGTGGATGTGGATCTGGAAATGTTCCCAAAGATATTTTACTGAGTTCTCAACGAAAGCATCAAGAAGTTGATCGGCTCGAGCCCTTAAAAAGCGAATATTTTTTATACCATCTTGTTCGGCTTTAATTGCACCTTTAACTAGCCTATCAGCTTTAACATCAACCGCTACAAAATTCTTGGTTGGGTTTTTTGCCGCTAAAGCTTCGCTGAAAAATCCAGTTCCCGCCCCAATTTCGAGATTATCAACTTCAGCATTTTCCTTATTCCATTCGTCAAATTCAAAACAAATTGCAGAATTGTTAAAAAGTGCAAATTTATAAAGTTTGCGCTTTCGAGTAATTATAAAATCTTTCGGGTTTAAAAAAGCCATTTTTCTCCTTTACTGATCTGTTATTTTTAAAGCTTCATCGCTAAGAGAATTTTCATTAAACTCATTTGCATGAATTTTATTACGTGCATGTGAATAAAATAATTCGAAATTCGCCATTTCTTTATTTGAAAGCCCACCTTGTGGAGAAAAGTCTTCATCTTTCTCGAACTGCTTGCGTTTTTCTTCCTCTTTCTTCGCCTTTTTCTGGGCTTCACGCGCTTCTTGCAAAACTGGTCGGCTCAAATCAAGCTGAATTGTTCCATCGGCAGTATATAGAGCTAGGCTAGCGATAACCAAAATTAATGCAATCCCTAAACTCCCAATGAGAAAAATTATTAAATTTCGCGAACCATTTATTTCTTTTTGCAGCCCTACTGGCTGATTTTTGATTTTTTCTTTAATTTTATTTAGGAAATTATTCATTAGAAGCTCCTGATGTATTTTTTACAACAAAATTATGAACCTGAATGCCGTATTTTTCAGCAATTTCGCTTAATTTTGTCGTATTATAACTCACCTCTCGTCGCAATTTTCGAACTTTTTCAAGCTTTAAATAAAATTCTCTTGGATTTTTTGCGCAATCTTGAGTAGTAAGTTCCGAAAGTTCACGCTCATAATTTTGAAAATTATCCCTAAAATAGCGGAAATTTTCATCAAATTCTGCCGTTAATGAAATCAACCCTGCATCATTTTTCTTGTTCAGAGCGATTCGGGCATTAAAATTAGACATTAATCTATTTGAGATTTTTTCATAATCTTTACCTAAATTAACTCGCTTTAAGGCATCTTCTGAGCGTAGCTTTTTTAAATCTTTCTTTAAATCTGTACATTTTTTACTGATTTTTGAGAGTTGTGTATCTGTTGGCTTTTCTTTTGCGGTTTCTTCAGCAAAAACCATATTCGAAAATTGCATTACAATTAACAAACCGCATAATGCAAAAACTATTAAAAATCCAGATTTTTTTCGAAAATTAACCAATTTAGTCCTCATCTTCAGCGATTTCAATTTTTAATTCTTTTAATTGGTTTTCATCAACTGTGCTTGGCGAACTCATCATTACGTCAACACCTGAACCATTCTTAGGGAATGCCACAACTTCACGAATATTTTCTTCGTCCATCAAAATCATGAAAATTCGATCCAAACCAAATGCACAGCCCGCATGTGGTGGAGCACCAAATTTAAAGGCGTTTAGCATTGCGCCAAATTTAGCCTCAACATATTTTTTATCATATCCAAGAAGGCCGAAAGCTTCATACATTACTTCTGGATTGTGATTTCGAACAGCACCTGAGCAAATTTCATAACCATTCATCACCATGTCATACTGGTCGGCTTTAATCGCCAATTTTTCAGCATCAGTTTCAGCATTTCGAAGAGCCTCAACACCACCTTTTGGCATAGAAAATGGATTATGTCCAAAATCAACTTTCTGATTTTTCTCATCAAATTCATAGAATGGAAAATCAACAACCCAAGCCAAAGCAACTTTATCATTATTTTTTAAATTGAAGAAAGTAGCAAATTCATTTCGAAGGCGACCCAAAACTTTATTTACAACTTCACGTTTATCTGCACCAAAGAAAATCGCATCACCATCTTCTGCACCAGTTTCTTCTTTAATTTTCGAAAGCTCATTTTCACTCAAAAACTTCACAATCGGACTTTTTGCTTCACCTTCAGCATATGCAATATAAGCCAAACCGCCAGCACCCTCACTCTTAGCAATTTCAGTGAAGTTATCAATTTGTTTACGGCTCAAACTTGCACCATTTTTTACACAAATAGCTTTTACACATTCGGCATTTTTAAACACACCGAATTCAGTTTCAGCCAATGTGTCACTTAGATCAATCAATTCCATTCCGAAACGCAAATCAGGCTTATCACTACCGTATTTTTCCATCGCAACTTCATAAGGAATCCGCGGAATTTCTTCGCTCAAAAGTTTCTTTCCAGCAAAATTTTTCACCAAATTTTTAATAAGAACTTCCATTTCGGTTCGGATTTCTTCACCACTTTCAACAAAAGCCTTCTCGAGGTCTAATTGATAAAAATCACCGTAAAGCCTGTCTGCACGCGGATCTTCATCTCGGAAACAAGTAGCGATTTGATAGTATTTATCAATTCCACCAACCATTAAAAGCTGCTTGAATTGTTGTGGAGCTTGCGGTAAAGCATAGAATTTTCCAGGATGAACGCGACTTGGAATTAAGAAATCACGCGCACCTTCTGGGCTAGAGTTAGCAAGAATTGGCGTCGCAACCTCAGTGAATTCATGGTTTTCCATAAATTTTCGAATTTCACGATAAAATTCTGCACGACGACGCAACATTTTTTGCATTTTTTCACGACGCAAATCCAAAAAACGATATTTCAAACGCAATTCTTCATTTGATTTTTGACCATTATCAGAAACTGTAATAGGCAGAGGTTCACTTCGGTTTAAAATTTCAAAATCTTCAACCACCAGTTCAATATCGCCCGTCAAGATATGCGGATTTTTCAAGTTTTCATCTCGCTCTTTGACTACGCCGGTTGCTGAGACAACAAACTCATCCCGACATTTTTCTGCCAACTTAAAACTATCCATAAAATCTGG
>JABCOZ020000026.1 GCA_013333405.2 Candidatus Saccharimonadota bacterium
CCCTGAGACACCTCCAGAAACTCCACCTGAAAAACATGATGATACTAAATTTAAGACCGACCAATCTATCTATAATGTAGATAATGCGGTCACTAGAATGGATAAAGGTGAATTAACAAGCGAAGCTTCTCAAGAGGAAAGGAATAATAATATAAATCCTGAAGTTGCTCCAGGAGTAGCAACTGATAAAGTAAAGGCTGAAGGTGTTGATGAATCTATAGATGTTTCAAAAATAGCTGAACAGTCAGATGAATATGGGGGAGAAACTACTGCAGAAGCTCAAGCTCGTGATGCAGAACAGGCTAAACAAGCTCAAGTTGAGGCAGAAGCAAAAGCTCGAGAAACTGAGCAAGCTCAGAATAGAACTGTAAATATTGGTGGTGAAACTATAAGTTATGGCGATATTTGGTCGGCTCAACAAAACTACAACCAAACTTATGGTTCTTCGGCCGCCGAAAATCCAAACAACACACAAAAATAAAATAAAAAAGGTAATAAATGTTAGTTAAAAATAATTTGCAAACTTTGGGGGTTGCGTCATTCGCAGCCCTCATCGGGGCGGTAATATTAAGCGCAAACGTTTTCGCTTATGGTCCAGAAAGGCAAACCTTTACCGCTGAAAACCCTGCCGATCACGTAACATTTAACTCTATCACAAACAACCCAACCGTTGGAGATGAGCGAAACTTCGTTCGAGTTCGTCAAGCTGGTGTAGGAAATTTTGCTGATAGTGTTGATATTGTTCCTGGTAGAGAATATGAAGTTTATATCTATTACCATAACAACGCTAAAAGTTCTTTAAATACAAAAGAGAATAGTTATCGTGGAATTGCATTAGATGCTAAACTTAATACAATCGTTCCTTCAACAATTTCGAAAGGCGGAAAAGGACTTGTTCGTGCAGAAATTACTGCTCGAAACGCTCGACCACAAAAAGTTTGGGATGAAGCTATTTTGTATTCATCTTCTCGAGATGTAGCATTGCGTTATGTTCAAGGTTCGGCTAAAATTACTACAAAGGGTGCGGTAAATGGCCAAAGTTTGAGTGGTGAAAATCTTTTCGGTGCTGGTACAAATCTTGGATATGACAATTTGAACGGAATACTTCCTGGTTGTGACCAATATTCAGGTGTAATCACTTATCGATTTAAAGCTGACTTTGCTGATTTTGAAACAACTAAAACAGTTTCTAAAGCTGGTGTAAACAGTTTTGCGAAAAACCAAAATGTTGGATTAAATGATGAAGTTGAATTTAAAATCACTTATAAAAATACTGGTACACTTGATCAGAGAAATGTAAACATTAAAGATCTACTTCCTGCTGGGTTAACTCTTGTTCCTGGAACAACTCGTGTAGTTTCTGGTTCAAACCCAAATGGTAAAATTGTGAGTGACAATGTTGTTAATAAGGGTATAAACCTTGGAACTCTAACCATAGGAAGTCATGTTGAACTAACTTTTCGTGTAAAAATTGATGCTTCGAAATTGGTTTGTGGAAATAATACGATCACAAATACAGCTCAAGTTTTAACTGAAAATGGTGGAAAATCTGATAAAGCAACTATAACTGTACAAAAAAATTGTACACCACAAGAGCGTAAAGAATTTTGTGAAGTTCCTGGAAAAGGAAACTTGAAGAAGAATGACCCTAACTGTAATGACAAATGTACAATTAAGGGTAAAGAAAACTTGAAGAGTAACGATCCGAAATGTTCGGAAAAATGTAAAACTCCGGGTAAAGAAGGTTTAGATTTGAAAGACCCTAACTGTCCTGATAAGTGTAAAATAACTGGTCTTGAAAATCTTGCGGCTAATGATCCGAATTGTGCAGAAGTTCCAACTGAACTGCCGCACACTGGCCCTGCTGAAGCCGCAATGATGGTAATTGCAATTATGGCGATTACAGGTGCTGTAGCCTACTGGTTCCGAAGTCGCGAAGAAATGAAAAAAGTAACTGCTGGACTTACGGAAAAGGCAAATCATTCTACTGAGCGCAAAACAACAGAAAACCAGGAAGCTAAAAAATCTCACAAAGAAAAAGTAGAGAAGAAATAGTTTCAAAAGTTAAATAAACCTCGTATGATCGGGGTTTATTTTATTGTAAGTTCGGGAAGCTGCCAAAACGCTTGCGTCGCACAATTTTTAAAAAAATGTGTTTCGTAGAGTGTATTAAACTGCAAAAATGGACATGACTGAGTTAATTGACGGCTATAAATAATAAAATAAAACCAGTCCTTGAGTAGAAGACTGGTTTTTAAATGGCTGGCCGCCTTTTTGTTATTTAATCGAAGCAATTTCGATTTTAGTATATTTTTGACGATGTCCGTTTTCTTTGTGAACACGTTTTTTGGCTTTATAACGAATCACACGGATTTTTTCGCCCTTAACAAGTTCGTCAACAACTTTAGCGGAAACCTTCACGCCTTGTACAACAGGAGTTCCAACTTCCACTTTGTCGCCATCAATAAGCATCAAAGCGTCAAGTTCGAGCTCTTTTGTTCCTTGCGGGAGGAGGTCCACCAGAAGGGTCTCTTTTTCGCTAACGATAAATTGTTTACCGCCAACTTTTACGACTGCTTTTTTCATAAAATCCTCATTAAAGTTAATATCTTAACTATTCTAACATATAAAAGGCTGAAAATCAATATTAAAAAAAGTTGAAAACTAAATGCGCTTATGATATAATTATTTAAGATATAAAATTTAAACTGTAAGATAGAGAAAATAATTATATTTATGGAAAGAGATAAAAAATACGCTTCAAGAAATGCATTGCGTATTACAAATTTAGCAGTGATTATTCTGCTTATTATCGTTCTTCTATTTTGGTGGCGCGGAAATTCGAACGGGGACGTTAAGCTTAAGGGGGTAAATCCAAACCAGATCAGTATTAGACAAGATAATGGTCAAATTCAATACCAATTTTTGGATGGTGAGTGGCAAAATATTATCTCAATATCTGAACTTAAAGGTGAAAAAGGCGAAGCTGGTGCTAACGGTCGCGATGGTGCGAATGGTAAGAATGGCGAAAATGGAGCTCCTGGAAAAGATGGTTTGAATGGTCAAAATGGTATTGATGGTAATAATGGCGCAAATGGAAAAGATGGAAAAGACGGCGTAAATGGTGCTAACGGCCGAGATGGCGCTCAAGGTGCTAAGGGTGACAAAGGTGACCGTGGTGAACAAGGCTTGAAAGGTGACCGTGGTGAACAAGGCTTGAAAGGTGACACTGGCGCTCAAGGTGCTAAA
>JABCOZ020000027.1 GCA_013333405.2 Candidatus Saccharimonadota bacterium
AATTCTACCAAAAAACATTATCCAAGTCAAGGATTTTCATTAAAATTCTTTCAAAAAATCCACAATCCAAGTTTTATATTTAGAAAGTTTATATTTATATATAAACTCATTCTGATGATGTGCCTCATTCCACTCACCAGGGCCAAAAACAACTACTTGAGCATTCTTAAGCCCATTCACAAATTCACCTTGGTCTGTTGCTCCTGGACTAACCGTAATCGATTCTTCGCTCAATTTCGAAACCTTCAAAATATTTTCAATAACCCTTGATTTTTTTGAAACAAGGCTTGAAGGAACTGGCTCACTATGATACTCCCACTTAAAATTATATTTTTCAGCTAATAAATTAAAGGCATTTTCAAAATTAAAATCGAGTTCAGGCGTAGTTCGAATATCGAGAATTAATTCGGCAGAAGGCGCAGTTTTATTTGGACTTTTATCTTCACCAGCTTTTAATGAAGTTGGTACCAAACTTGGCGAACCCAAAAAATCGTTCGAAAAACTTTCTTGCCATTTTCCAAAAATATTGTTGATTTCTGCTAGAAAAAATGAAGCTTTCGAAAGTGCAGATTTCTGAAAACTCATCTGTTGTGAGGCATGACCACTCTCACCTTCAAATCTCAATCGAACAAAACGATTTCCGCGATGGCCAATTTCAATATTTTCACAATTTGTTGGTTCAGCAATTACTCCAAAAAAATCACTATAATCAAATTCTTTTTGTTCATTCAACCATTTCACAAAATTTCGACTTCCACGGCCATCAATTTCTTCATTCGAAACTGCAACTAGCCAAAGGTCAAAATTACTTTCGAAATTGTTTTCTTTGACAAATTCAAGACCAGCAATGAATTGAGCTGCTAGCCCACCTTTCATGTCACTTGCACCCAAGCCAATAATTTTTCCGTTCATTTCAGTCGCTTCCCAAGGTGATTTCTTCCAAGCTCGCAAGTCACCAGCTGAAACGGTATCAATATGTCCCGTCAAAATAATTGCTCGACTACTTTTTGAAAACTCATTTCCATTTGTTCTAATTTTTAAAACACCAGCCGCAAAATCTTCATTTTGCCAAACTTCGGCCGAATTCTCCTGTAAAAAATCTGCCAAAAATTCTAAAATCTCCGTCTCATTTCCAGAAACACTCTCAATTTCAATAAGTTTTTTTGTTAGCTCAATTTCGTTCATTTCAACCTCTATAGAATCTCAATTATTTTATCACTTATCTTTGCTTCAATAGTTTGCACCTTTTTGATTTTGCAAACCTCGCCTTCAATTTGAATTACAATATTTTGCGGTTTTCGAAAAGTTATCTCTACACGATCAGCCCTTTTAAGCGGAATTTTACCAAAAAAACCTTTCACTAAAAACGGAGAATTCCGTACAAGTCTCGCCGAATCTAAGACTCCAAAATCAAAATTATCACTATCTTTTTTATTAATTGAGCTTCGCATAATTCGAGCCATTCTTGGTCCATTCATAAAAACAATATCCGTTGGATTTTGCGGAATGCCCAAAAAATCTTTTTCACCAATTTTAATTTTCGAAATATCTAAAATATGATTATTGCAATGTTTAAAATAAAATCTAGTTGCAGCATAAAGTGATAGAATTAAACGCATATTTCGGTTATGGACCTTTTTTAAAACCTTCCTAATTCTCCTTCCCTCAAAAATTTCTGCCATTTCAGCCGTTAAGCCGACTGTCGCATAAAGTGGTGCATATCTAAAAAAATGACCGTTAATCCTCAACTCGATTGGTCTAATTTTAGCCTGAACCTTCAATGTCTCGAGAGCCCGAATCGCCGCCTTTCCATTATTTTTAGAAAAGCTGTGAGCATAATCATTAAAATTTCCAAAGCCTGTAAATTTAATTTTTATATTCTTTTTTCCGGAAATCGCCGCTGCATTCGCCGCAATATGGGCAGTTCCATCACCCCCAGCAACCAAAATAATATCACCATCTTTCAAACCTTTTGCCATTTTATTAGCATTTTCCATAGGCGAAGTCGGTTGAATTTCGAAAGTTTTAAAACTTCCTTTTTCAAAATAGCCATCATCTAAAAAAGGCAAAATCTTTTTCTTAATCAATTCAAAGCCGCTCGAACGAGGATTCACAACAAGTGTAATATTTTTTTTCATATTGATATTATTTTACCATATTTTTGTTTTTTCAGCAAAAAACAAACCTATTTATTTTTCAGCTCAAGTGTTCTTGGAGCAACAAACCCAATCAAAGTAATCGCCATTAAAACTGCAAAACCACACATAATTGATGGAATTCCTTCAATTGTTGAAGGATTTATTATATTCACAATTGTTGTTGGCATAATAAATGCAACATACCCACTAATCAACCATTTTAAAGCTAAGATCTTTCGAAGGTTTTCACCATTTATAATCATGTTAAGCTTTTTAGAACGCGAGAGAATTAACCGTAAAATTCCATGATTAATCTTTTTTGAGATTTTCGAAATTTGATTCCAGCAGAAAAATAATGCTACAAAAAGCCAGCCATAATAATACAATGCGTACAAAAATGTTGCAACTCCATTTGGTGTGTTAAAAACCGAATAATTTGCCCGACAAGTATTATCTCCAGCAAAAACACTTCCGCTAACAAACACGAAATAAACTGCAAAGGCTACACATGTTAGATAAGAAGTTTTTACCAAAACACCAGCTTTTTTACCAGAAATTTCGTAGGCTAAATTTAAACCGAGTGGCGGTAAAAGTGTTATTGCAAGATAGCCAAATCTTGCCCAATCCATTCCAGAAAAACCCCATGCCCCACAAACCATAAATTCAGCAATCTGAAAGCTGGCCAAACTAATTAAAAGCAAAATGATTAAAGTTCGAATTTTGCTTGATTTATATTTAAAAATTGCAAAAGCTGCCGAAAAACTTTCAAAAATAAAGGTTATCAGCATTACAGTTGGTGAAAAGCAATAAAGTCGAGATGTTTTTTTATTCATAGTACTTACGATTTTACCAATATTTTCACAAAAATACAAGAAAAAACGCCCAAAAAATGTGCGCTAAACAGACTCTAATAGTCACCGTCGAATCGCAAAAAACTATTTGCAAAATCATTATCGTACCGGCCACTGATTGAAACATAATGTCCATCAATAGGTGTCCAGCCAGAAAACTCGCAATAGTCTTCAGATTTATTAATAGAACATGGAACTATATTTAATGACCTCATATTTTCTAAAATAATGCTGACAGGGAAATATTCACCACTTTCCGGCGAAGCTTTACTCGTGCGGTGCATATTATTATCAGCTCTCCGACAAAATTCTGAAAAACTTTCGCCCCCAATAATCTTCATATCTGAATCTACCATTTTTGAAACCTCCTAAAGAACTATAATACCTATATTCTACCATATAATTCTTAGTTTTTCATGCGTTTGAAAAGTGTAGTTTTATTTTTCAGTTGTCATATTTAGACGATTTATCGAAAATCCGCCAGAGTCATTTTTGATAAAGCTATAAATATATTTATTATCATTCGAGAGTGTGAAAGGAAGATTTGAAATTGCTCCTGAAAGAACTTGTTTATTCATACCGTCAAAATCATAAATCACCATTCTTTCACCTTCAAAATCGCCCAAAATAAAATCATCAAGCCATTTTATATCACCTTCATTTGATACTGAAAATTGATATTCATTACGAGTTTCAATATCATAAGAATAGATATTCTTGCCACTTTTCGCAACCAAAATTCGTGATTCGCCATTAAGTTTTAACTGATCTGGTGAAAATTTCAAATCTAGAGTTTTCGAAAGTCGCATCTTCTCTGTCCAGCTAGCAGATTTATAAATATTAATTTTTGAATCTTGCCCAACATAAACGTAACTCTCTCGATAATATCGTCCAATCGCAACCTTTGGTTGTTTTTTTATATTTTTTGCAATTTCAATATTTTTATCATTTTTTCGAAGACCGACCAAAAAATCATTACTCGTTGTTTTTTTCTCGACATAAACAATATTCTCTTTATCATAAAGTTCAAAATCAACAACATCACTTAAAATTGCTGCAGAAATCGTACTATTCGAAAGGTTAATTTCTCGCAAATCCGATCCAGAAATTCCAATAAGCTTAGTTAATTCATCATTCGAAGGTATAATTTTCGAAAAATCAATATGGAATTTTTGAGTTAAATTAATAGATTCATCTGGATTTTCAAAATTCAAAATAAGCCATTCATTTTTCTCGCCATTTTTAAAACTTAAGAGCGCTTTTTTATTATCGTTTGAAGCCTTCGAAAATTGCAAATTTTCTGCAATTTTATAAAAATTAGCTTGTCTTGCACTTTCTGTATTTTGATAATTACGTTTAAAAATATCAGAACTAAAATTAACTTTTGAAATTTTTAGCTCGTTCGAAGAAATGTCGATCAACCAAAAATCTGCTTCGCCATTATTATCTTCAGAAATTGCAAAAATCTTCTTTTTATCTGGGGAAACTTGAGCAGATTTTAAATTTAAAATATTTAAAAAACTCTTTTCGTTAAGTTTTTTTGGAACTAATCTCGCATAATTTAGCCATAAAATTTCGCCAATTTTAACATCAGCCCTTCGCCACCAAGTTTGATAACCTTTTTTCCATATTGAAAATTCGTGAGAACCCGGTTTTATGAGCATTTTAGTCGGAGTTCCTTCCGGTAATTTATTTTTATCAATTTCAGCAATTGAATTGGAAATTGACGAATTAAACTGAACTAATCCTGTTTGCTGAACTTCGAATTTTTCATCAAGGCGCCAACCCTGTGTCAAGAAAACTAAAACCGAAACAATACCTACAACAGTTGCAGTCATTGCAAGGTTTCTAAAGAAAACAAGCGCATTTTCCTTTCTTCGAGATATCTTCATATAGAAGCAATTATACCATAGTTAGATCATTCTTGGCAAATTATATTTTTCATTACAAAGCTATTGCGAAAGGCTTTTTTTGGTGCTAAAATGGAGATATGAAATACATAATTAAAGATATCAAAGGACGACAAATTTTAGACTCTCGCGGCAACCCAACAGTTGAAGCGGATGTAATTTTAGAAAATGGAG
>JABCOZ020000028.1 GCA_013333405.2 Candidatus Saccharimonadota bacterium
ATCAACGAAGACGCATCTAATGAGATAACTTGTCTAAATTTTAGATTTGAAGGTATTTTTTCATTACCATTAGCGATTTTTGCTGCAAAAGAATTTACAACTGTTGTCTTTCCAACACCATCAACACCAATAAGAGCAATGTTTTGCTTACCTTGACCACTAAATTGTTCAATCATCTTCGAAACTAGCTCTTTGTGCTGCTCTAGATTAGAAGACATTAAAACATTATTTGATACTTGGTTAGTAATATTTACCCCAAAACGATTCAATGTTGGCGTATATCCGAACGACCAGTCTCTTGCGATTCCACCGGTTTTCATCGGAATCTTAGATTTATTAATTAGCGAAAAAATATGGTCATGCCAGAGTACACCCCTCTCAAGATCTTCAAAATCAACATAAAATTGAGCTAAAAGTGTTTCATAATTTGGAAAATTTCGAACAATAGCTAAGGCTAAAACTGACCCTGAAACAGTTTTAGTTTTTAATTTTTGTTGAATTTGAAGCGCAGTTTGAAAAATATTTTCTGGAGAATTTTGCGGAGTCTGGACCAAACTTTCTATCGTAGTTTTTCCAAGCCCAAACCTAGAAGCAATAAATTTCCCACCAGAACTTTCAAGAACAACTTTAGCAATCTGCTCGCTTGTTGTATTTTTCGAAAGCTTTCCTAAAATATTACTAGCTAACTGCCCTTCAATATTTAATTCTTTTGAGGGCTCCAACCTATGAAGTTCCCCATTCCACCAATGAATTAAAATTGTAATTATTGATGAAAATGCTAAAATTAACCAGCCAAGAGCTGAATCTATTAAAATTAAACAAAATCCACTTAATATTCCAACAATTTTTAAAATCTTAAGAAGAAATAAAATCCCCCTAAGACCGTTCATTAAACGGGATTTTTTTGCGCGCAAATTATTGTAATCAAAAATCATAAGAGCCAATTCCTTTTTGCTCTGCTTGGTTTAACTTCTTTTACGGGAGTATTTTTTTGCCAATTCCTAAAATCATCATTAATTTTTGGAATAATTTTCGGTGTCCAACCAGTTGTAAAAATTACAGCAAGAATAATTGGTAAAACTGGTAAGATCAACCATAAAATCAACATTATTAGACCCCAAATTGCCTTAAAGCTAATAAAAAATACACCTATTATCATTATTATTGTTCGCAAAAAAGCACCAATAAACCGAGAAAAAAGCTTATCAAAAAACTTCTTAATTCGAACTTCAATAGAAGCATTCAAAACACCCAAAGCATCAATCTGTCGAAAAGGCGCAAACCAAGTTTTTATCAAAAGACCTAGCGAAAAGGTATCAATCGAACGCTCAATTCCTTCTAAAATTTTTTCAGCACGCCAGGCTAAACCTTTTCCATACCACCAAGTTAAAAAAGATATAAGCATAAGTAAATTATACACCAAAAAAATATTTTTCGCAATTTTGAATTTTACTTTTTTTATGGTAAAATAGACTTAGGCATAATATTGCTTTTGATTTTTTAAATAAATTTATTGACGAAAGGTAAAATATGGAAATAATCATAGCTACGCTTAGCGTTCTGTTTGGTGGTGGTGGCGTTTTTGCGTATCAAAAAATTAAGACTGCAAATGCAAAAAATAATTCAGACAAGATGATAGCTGAGGCTCGAAAAAAATCAGCTGAAATTTTAGAGCGCGCAAATGAAAAAGCTTTAAAAATCACTGAAAAAGCTAATGAATACGATTCTGAGCGACGAAAAGAAATTCGAAAAACCGAAAATCGCCTTACTGAAAGAGAAGAATCTCTCGATCGAAAATTTGACCAAATTGACCTGCGAACCGAAAAACTTCGAAATAATGAGCTTGAAATTGAAAAACTTAAAAATGAAATTAAAGAAATTCGCAAAAAACAAGAGGAAAAACTTGAAAAAATTGCAAAGCTTTCAAAAAAAGAAGCAGCCGAAAAAATTATGAAATCTACTGAGAAAAATATAGCTCAAGATGTGGTCAACCTAGTTGCAAAACTACAAAAAAATGCCACTGAAGATGCCGAAGAAAGAGCCCAAGCTATTTTAGTTTCAGCAATGGAGCGAATCTCGAGTGAGGTGACAGCAGAGCGCACAGTTACCGCTATAAAACTCCCCGATGATGAGATGAAAGGTCGAATCATCGGTAAAGAAGGTCGAAATATTCAGGCGCTTCAACGTGAAACTGGCGTAGATATACTCGTTGATGATACTCCAGGAATGGTTGTTCTTTCAAGCTTCGACCCTGTTCGCCGCCAAGTCGCGAGGCTTTCACTCGAACTTTTAATGAAAGATGGGCGAATTAATCCAGCAAGAATCGAAGAAGTTGTAGAAAAAGCAGAACGCGAAATTAATAAAGAAATCAATCGTGCTGGTGAGGATGCTGCTCGAGAAGTTGGTCTTTCTGGTTTACCCCGCGAAATGTTACGACTCCTTGGTGAATTAAAATTTCGAACAAGCTACGGCCAAAACGTCTTAAAACATTCAACAGAGATGGCTAACGTTGCCGGCTTAATCGCGGAAGAAATTGGTGCAAATGTCAAGATCGCCAAAACTGCTGCGCTTTTCCATGATATCGGAAAAGCTGTAACTCATAAAATTGAAGGAAAACACGCCCAAATCGGTGCTGAACTTGCTGAAAAATACGGTATGGACCCACGCGTGGTTAACGCTATAGCCGCTCATCACGAAGACATTGAAGCCACAACGGTTGAGGCAATTATCGTAAAAATCACTGACGCAATGAGTGCATCTCGGCCAGGAACCAGAAACGCTTCCGCCGAAAACTTTGTAGAGAGAATGCGCGAGCTTGAAAATGTCGCAACTAGCTTTAAAGGAATTAACAAAGCTTATGCGATTTCTGCCGGGCGTGAAATTCGTGTAATAGTATCACCAGAGTCTATAGACGATCTTTCGGCTATAAAAATGGCACGAGATATTGCAGATAAAATCGAAAGCACAATGCAATATCCAGGTGTAATTAAAGTTAATATAATTCGCGAGACACGTGCAATTGAATATGCAAAATAATTTCAAAAACATAATAAAATAGCCTCTCCAAAGGCTATTTTATATTATATCTTACAAGTTAATCCACCATTTTTAATTTTAGTTGTTGAGAAATCTTTACAAATTGGCTCATCTCCTTCAGTTTGAGCAGAAAATAAAGGAACTGGAAAATTACTATCATAAAATCCAATTCGACTTTCAACTCTTCTAAATTGCCTATTTGCTCGACCAGTTGAATCGACTTTTGGCTGAACACCCTTAAGATCTACAATAGTGCCATTATTCATAAGCTCAACTTTGAATTCCGCATTATTCAATAAAGGCGTTAATCGAGCATACAAAACATCGGTAGGAGAAACATTTCGTCCAATATTTATTACCATTTCACAAGCATAGATATTTGAACCAGCCCCGAGATTATCTGAACATTTAGTAAAAGTATAGTCGTTTGTCGATTGCGAAGAATTCTCATCTCGACGAATAGTTGGCAATTTCGAACTATTTACAACTCGAGAGTCCAAGCCCGAAGCAGGATAAAATAGCATTTCACTTGCACCATTCCCATCATCTGGATAAGGCGTATCCATACTTGTTGATGAATTTCCATTATGCCCGGGAACATAACCATATAGTTGGGTTTTTAATATAGCGGGTCTATTTTTAACTTGCCAGTCCTTCAAATTAGGGCGAGTATTCGGATTATTTATCGAATCCAATGATATTTTCGAACCATTTGCTATATTATTTTTAGTATGCCACCTAATACGAATCTGATTGAAACTAGAAGTACCCTTTAAACTAACAACCGAAGGTGTGCCCTCATTACTTTGGCCTAAAAAATCAGAAGTATCTGTTTTAATTTTAACACAAGTGTAGGCTTGATCTAAATCTCGATCAACGCCCCTCCCGCCAGCACTTGTTGTGGTCTGCACCATAGTTTCACCATCATCAGCACCAATTCCAGCGGTAGCCAAAACATAACAGCTATCAGATAAAATCGCCTTTGCCATTTTACTACAGTCATATGTTTTACCTTCGAAAACTTTAGTGTCAGCATCAGTACTACCGCAAGCACCTTTATAAATTCGCAAAAACCTTTTAGCATCTTCAACACCAGCTTGAGCACTATCATAGGCACTTTGCGAAAGGTCTAATTTGCTTGCCTGCTCTTGATCTCGAAACATAATCCGCAAAAAACTCGCAGACATAATTGAGATCAAAATACTGACCATAATAACAATGAAAATTGAAACTCCACCTTTTTTAAATTCTTTATTCGCCATATTTAATACCTCACTGGAAGTTCTTTAGTATAAGTTGTAACGATTTTACCTTCACTACCAGATTGAGCCTGAGCCCATAAATAAGTATCTGCCGATTGATTAAAAATCTCGGCTGGATTAGTCAATGTATCTTTTGTCGTTCCATCAGAACCAGCAGTTCGCCATAACCTTAGATTTCTCGAAACAGTTCCACCACGAATGCGCAACTGATTATCACAATTCTTCATATTAACATCATTTACATTCTGGATACCATTAACCGCACAAGTATTTATTACACCTCGAGCTATCAACCAAGCGTCAACCCTTTTCACTCCCTGATCGATAGTAATATCACCATCGGCAATAATTATAATCTGGCGAAAATCCGAATCACTGCTCACAGCTCTATCAGCATTCACAATATCGCTAGAAATTCGAATATTTTTACCATAGATCACTCGAGTTTGCTTATCAGCCGAAATTGCACCGAGCTGCTTGTGCGAATCGTCATAAACCTCAACCTTCGTGTTTACATTTTCGAAATTCTTTTTAGGGAATTTCGAAGAAATATTCGACATTAATGAATCAATACTTGCTTTTCCTTGACCAAAACTACCTTTCGAAGAATAATCCTCAATTGCTAGCTTTTGCGTGCTCTGTGAAGACTCAGTTCGAAAATCTTTAATTTTCATACCAGATAGTGCTTCATATTCAACCCAAGAACCGAGAACTCCATGTTTAGTTGGAGATAAACTCGTTCGAATACCTGATCTAGAATAAACACCATTCCCCCAAAATTGAACTTTTGGTTTCTTAACTAATTTAATACAAATTGGTGCACCATGCCGCCAGTCTAAATTTTCTCTTTCTTGCTTGGCTTGCTCAGCCTGACTTTGGTTTGAGTTCATCTTGTATGGTGAGATAGAAAGCGCCACGCAATAACGGGTTCCGGCCTCGGCACCTTCTTCAATTGAAGGTATGAAGTCCGCAACTCGAGTATCTTTATTGAATTTTCCAGATCCCTCTTTAACAACACGACATTTTTCAATTCCTTTGTAGTCTTGATAATAGAAATTAGATGGCGAACAAGTGTCGCTATTTTTATTATCTCTCTTATTGTTATGGGTTGTAAAACCTTCTCTATCTGAAGGGACGCGCCAAGTTGTAATTTTATATTTTATCGATGAGGTTGCAGTTCCACCACCTGGAATAAGAATTTCTTCACCATCATTAGGATCGTTTGGCACCTTGCCGTTAGTAGGAATATCTAAATCACCGCCAGAGCAGTTTCGAATTTTATCGATTTTAACGCAAGGAGTTATTTCAAAATCATAAGGAACATAGACACAAGCCTCGTTAGTAGTTTTATTATATCTATTAACATTATCAATATCACCAGCCGAAACTCCATATGACATTTTCGAACATATTGTCTTTCCAGCCACATCTCTGGTTACCCTAAAGATTTCCCTATCGGTACCTACTGCATTAATCGTATCCCAAATATTACCTTGATTAATTATTGTGGGCCTACTATTCCACGAGTCTTTATTCCATCTAAAATTATAGTTGCTATTTACCGAATAATCACCACGTCCATCATTTCTGAAAGTTTGATATTGACCACTACCGTTAACACTATTTTTATTAAAATCCTTACCTATAACTTTGTGTCTAAAAGAAACCCATTGTCCAACTTTAGCTGTTTGAGGATTAGAGCGACCATTACCCTTGAATCTTGAATCATCTGAACTAATTCTCTGATTAGATTCTAAAACTGCCGCCTTAGTGTCTCCTTCAACGTTAAACTTAACTGGGGCTTTAATCTTTATTTTAATAGTATGATCATAGCAATTACCAGGTTCGCCTCCATGGTCGTCTTCCCATGACCAATTATTCCCCGGATAATAAGGAGCCCAACATTGCCACACATTAAAACTTATAATTTCCCCATCGGAAAGTTTATCAATTGCAGACTCTTTTATAGTTATTTTAGTAGGTGGAGCAATACGTCCAACATCCCTAGCCTCATCCATTCTATACCTAAAAGCAGTGCCCTGGCCTATACTACCGAATCCAACAGGGCCACTCGCCTCGAGCATATTAGCATCTAAATCTCCTTTTTGAATCCTAACATTTGCAGCAGTACCCTTATATGCGTCCTGACACGCAACTGCAGCAATATTGAGATAAAAGCTTCTATTCTCTTTGCTTACTTGAAACTCATTCTTTTCATAAATAGAACTAATAACATTATTACCTCCAGGATCGGAAGATACCCAGTTTCCCGTTACCGTTCTAATTCCAGGGACATAGGCAGAAAAGTTCTCTTCTTTACCATCATAGGTTTTCTCTTTAATCATTGTATTATTAGAATCACAAGAGTTAAGAAGCCTCTCCTTAACTTTTTCTGGCACAGAAGCAGCCTTCGTATTTTTTTGAAAAAATATGGAATTAAATACAAAAGACAACAAAATAGCAAAAAATAAAATATTAAGCTTTCTCATTTAGAATAAATCTCCAACATCTCTATACTTCAAGCTTGAGGGCTTGAGATATTTAATATAGCTAACACCATTAATTTTTAAACTTGGGTTTTGACCCTTATTAATCATTTCTTCAAGATTTTTAAATGTTTGTTCCTGATTTTCCGTTCCAATAAAAAGCCGCATCATTACGCAGTTAGAATCTTTTTCGTTTCCTGCTTTTTTCGAAATCTCATCACCTAAAGCTTTTGCGTTTTTAGTGTATTCTTCTTTTCTACCTTTAATATTGTTATATTTATTAATAATATCATCCCCACAAACCGAACCGACAGGGTTTTTCATTGCGGCAATATCATTTTTATTTTTAATTACTTGCACCACGTTTAGCCCTGCGCTCAAAACAGCAATAGCTAAAACTATGCCAAATAATATTTTATGTTTCATTATCTAAGTCCCTCCACCTTAAAAATATTTCCTAAGACAATTATAAACAAAAGCGTTTTAAAAATCAAGACTACATCACAAAAACCTGTCTTACAATATATTTATTACATATTTAGCCAATCCTTACCAATAGAAACTTCAACCTTTAACTTAACACTTAATTCTGGAGCCACGTTCTCCATTTGCTGCTTTAAAATTTCTGCCACATTTTTGGCATTTTCAGCTGGAACTTCTACCAAAATTGAATCATGAATTTGCAAAATTTGTTCACCAAGCCCGGCTTTTACGATTTTTTCATCAACAGCCAGCATTGCTCGCTTCATTAAATCTGCCTCGGTGCCTTGAATTGGCATATTCTGTGCCGCTCGCTTTGCCATCTCACGAATCATAAAATTACTCGATTTTATATCTGGCATTGGCCGCCTTCGCCCAAAGAATGTCTCCACAAAACCTTCATCCTGAGCTTTTTTCAATGTATTATCCATAAGTTCCCGAATCGGTTTATGCGCATTAAAATACTCTTCGATATATTTTTTTGCCTCATAAAAACCAACTCCAATCGTGCCAGAAAGATTATGAGCTCCAACGCCATAAAGAACACTAAAATTAATAATTTTTGCAACACGCCGTTGCTCTTTCGAAACTTCGTCAATTGGAACGCCAAAAACCTCACTCGCAGTTTTTGCGTGAATATCTAGATCTTTCTCAAAAGTCTCAATCAAGGTCTTGTCATTCGCCAAAACTGCCGCCAACCTCAATTCAAACTGCGAATAATCTGCTGAAACGAGTAAATTCCCTTTTTTCGCCACAAAGCCCTCACGAATACGCCGTCCAAGTTCGGAACGAATCGGTATATTTTGCAAATTAGGATTACTTGAAGAAAGCCGCCCTGTTGTTGTTACATCTTGAGCAAAATTGCTATGAATCCGATTTTTTTCATCTGCTAATTTTGGCAAAGCGTCAACATAGGTACTTTTTAATTTCGAAAATTCACGGAATTGCTCAATTTTTTCAATAATCGGGCTATATTCTCGTAATTTATCAAGCTCCTTTTGCCCTGTCGAAAAGCCATTTTTTGATTTTTTAATACCTTTTGTCGGTAGGCTCAAATCTTCAAAAAGAACTTTCGAAAGTTGCAATGGACTA
>JABCOZ020000029.1 GCA_013333405.2 Candidatus Saccharimonadota bacterium
AGCATAAAGAAAGCTACAATCGCAATAATAGGCACAATCATAACAGCTAAATTCCAGATTATTTCTGAAGAATTATCAACTGGCATCACATCAACAGTTGTTTTCCCTTTTTCAAGACCCTGTTCATAAATAGTACCGGATTCTTTTACAGATTTTTCAGTTGGTTTTTTATCACCTTTTTTAGTGACTCTTACATCATTTCCTTGAATTTCAATTTTCGAAATTTCACCCTTGTTAGCACGAGTGATTACATCAGAAATTGCAACTTCTTTTAATTTACCCGAAAAAACACTCTGACTTAACCAAATTGTACCAAAAATAGCTACAATTATTACCCAAAATACAATATTCAGAGATATCTTTCTAAAATTATTCTTTTTCCTATCTTTCATCCTCTTCCTTTCCGGTCATTCAACTCTTACTATTTTAACAAATTTTTAAAGCGTTTTCAACCGAAAAAGAAAAAGAGGCTCTAATGAACCTCATAAATTACTCACCTCTAATTCGAGCCAAGATTTCATTTAGATGAAATCCTAACCGACCTAGGGTGTATATTCTCGCGGCTAGTGCTTTAAGTCTATTGCCACGAGAATTAAACTTTTCAACGACTTTCCTACCTAAAATTTTAGCATAAGGATAGCCGCCATAAGCAAGCACCCTCAAACTATGAAACTCAGCATTTAATTGCCAAGTTTCAGCTTTTTCACCGCTGAATTTATCAAATCTACTATCGAGGATTATATATTCCTCTACTATTTGATTAATCTCCTCAGCTCTGCCTCTATTCCTTAGAAATTCAAAATACGTTCGAAGCTTTTCATCTTTTACAAAAAGCCTTTCAAGTTTACAGCCTTGCTGAGAAAAGCAATCGTCTGCTAAAGATAGCAGTTCTAGAGCTCTCTCGAATCGCTTATCATCTTTTTTATTTCTAATAATGATCTGCGCTTCGTTAATTGATAGTTGTGCTTTAATATACGAACGTCTTGATATATTAACTTTATTCAAGACCTTCAATGCTAGCTGAGCAGCTTTATCAGACCAATAAATCTTGTAGAGTTTTTGCTCCGCTAAATCTTTAAAAGCAACTAGCTAAACCAGCTCATCTACTGACATTTTATCAGTATCGGCATAGCGAATTAACTTTTCGAGCTCTTTGTATTTTGATCTCTCAAAATATTCAAGAGCTTTTTTATGATTATACTTAACCATTTTGTTTACACCCCCCCAAAAAAAATATGGTTATACCTAAATTAAAGGTTTAGTCAATATTAAAGCTCCAGTTACTCCTAGAAAATATAACCTCATACCCACCTAAAATTTGCGTCCGTGAGCCATTTTTAAAAGTTCGAATTGCATGTAATAAATTCCAAACTTGTTTCGATAGCGGAATTTTGCCGGATTGGCGAATCATAATCTCACGCAGAATTTCGTAGCAAATTTCATCTAAATTCGTGCGAAAAAACTCTCGTTCAAATTTTTGCCCATCGCCAATTTCAAACAAAATCTCTTGAGTTATTTTTTCAATTTCACGGCGAGGTTCAATTTGCCTTTGCCAAATTTTAAAAATAGAATCCAAATCTTTTTCACTAAAATTCAAAGTTTTTCGAATCCGATTGCGTGCATATTTTTGACTAAAA
Source organism: Candidatus Saccharimonadota bacterium (assembly GCA_013333405.2). Classification (GTDB taxonomy): domain Bacteria; phylum Patescibacteriota; class Saccharimonadia; order Saccharimonadales; family Saccharimonadaceae; genus Nanogingivalis. The sequence continues at coordinate 1,638 of JABCOZ020000029.1, forward strand.
TTGGTCGAATCTTCTCGCCAAACTAAACCTTGCCGTTTTGCCATTTTTAGAATTTCTAATTTTGAAAATCGTAAAAAAGGCCGTTCAATATCTGGCGAATCAAAACATGCCACCGCGCGCCAACCGCCACCGCGCGCCAAATTTAGCGCAAAAGTTTCCGCCAAATCATTCTTATGATGTGCCGTAAAAATTATAGCATTTTCGCGTTTAGCAATTTTTCGCAAAAAAATATATCGAGCATTTCGAGCTTTTTCTTCACTTGAATTTTCACCCAAATTTCCGTTTTTAAATTCGAATTTAACACCATATTTTATTGCTAACCTTCGAACAAATTCACAGTCTTCTTGACTTTCTTTTCCGCGAATTCCATGTTCAAAATGCGCAACAATTAAGTTTTCTTCAAGCCATTTTTGCCCATTTTTATTTCGAAAAAAATGCACTAAAAAATCCAGCAAAACCACCGAATCCACGCCACCAGAAACTGCCACGACTATTTTCTTCATATAAATTTATTTTACCACACTTGCGTTTTTAAATCGATTATGTTAAAATTTAGACAATGAAAGAAGGTGGGAAAATTTCGAAAATTAAAGAGATTAAGTTCGAAAATTCAGTTAAATTTGCAGCCGAAAGTATTATTGAAAATGCCCTAAATCTGCATGCGACTGATGTGCATATTGAACCAAGAGAGGATTCAACTTTGGTCCGTTTTCGAATTAACGGTGTTCTAAAAACTGTTAGTGAATTTTCGAAAGATTTTTTGCCAAAATTAGCTAAATACTTCAAACACCTTGGTGGTTTAAATTTTAGCGAAAAAACTTTTCCACAATCCGCCACAATTCGACACGGAGAAGCTCGGATTCGGATTTCCACAACTCCAGTTTTTTTGGGTGAAAAAGTTACTCTAAGGTTAATTCGAGCCCGAAAAAGTGTTAGAAAACTCAACGAAATTGGGCTTTGGGGCGAAAACTTACAGCAAATTCAACAAATTTTGCGCCAACCGCGTGGAATTATTTTTACAATTGGTGAAGGAAATAATACAACCAATTTCTCAATTTTAAATGAATTAAATTCGAGCGAAAAAAATATTGTTACAATTGAAAAAAATATTGAAAAAACGATTTCAGGAATTAACCAGACCGAAATTAATCCAAGAATCGGTTTAGATTATTTTGAAATGACTAAATCAGCTCTAAGTCAAAATCCTGATATTTTATATATCGATAATCTAAAAGATTCGAAAACTGCCGAGCTTATTTTCGACGCTTCAATGCGAGGGAAATTTATCATCGCAAGCCTTCCAGTTCAAAAAATAAGTGAAATTATCCCATTTTTAAATTATCTCGGAATTGAACCGTTCTTAATTAGTGCAAATGTTTTAGGAATGATTTCGCAAACCTTAATTCGTACCGTTTCGAAAAAAGCAATTTCAAAAACTAAAATATCAAAAGAAGAATCTTCTCTTATTTTGCAAGAATTTAAAACTACGGGAGTAAAAATCCATCAATTAGAAAAAGATTTTCGCGATAAAGTTCACCCAAAAAATAAACTTTCAACTTCTTCAAACTCTATTTTAGAGTTGCCAATTATTCAAAAAAAAGAAAATTACGAATTAGCTTTCTCTGGAAATACAGCTATTTTTGAAGTTTTAAGCTTAATTAATGGTAAAATATCAAAAGAAATTAAAAGTTTAATTCAACTTAAGCCAACTTCAACTGAAATTGAAGAAATTCTTTCAATAAATAACTTTAAAAATATGAAACTAGACGGCTTAGTAAAGGTTTTACAAAATGAAACAATTTTACCAGAATTAATGAGAAAAACTGGATTTTAAATCAAAAGTTTGTTAAAATCATATATAATTATGTTAATTTTAGCTTCAAAATTACTAAACACACCAATTATGGGTTTACAAACTGGTTCGCAACTCGCTTTAACTGGTGATGCAATCATCAACCCTGCAAATTTGCAAATTTTAGCTTATAAGTTGAAGGCTAGTTCCTTCTCGGATGAAGAGATGCTAATTCGAATTGCAGATATTCGTGAGCTTTCACGAATTGGTTTTATCGTTGATTCCGCAGAAGATTTTATTCTACCAACAGATGTAATTAAAATTAAAGAAATTATAGAGTTAAACTTTAATATTTTAAATCTTAAAGTTGAAGATAAAAAAGGTTCTAAAGTTGGTAAAATTATTGACTACACTTTAAGTTTAGCTGATTTTTCAGTTCAACAATTAATTGTAAAACGCCCGATTTTAAAATCATTAAACGATCCAACCCTAACAATCCACCGTTCGCAAATTGTTGAAATTGATGATAATAAAATCGTAATCAAGAGCGAAGAAGAATCCCTTCCGCAAAAAAGCACTGAAAAAACTGAAAATTTTATCCCAAATTATGTTAATCCATTTCGAGATTAAAATTCATCTTTAGAAAGTGCTCTCTTAATTTCGTCATACGAAAACCCTTGTCGCGCTAAATATGCGACAAGTTTTTTTTCGTCAGCGTATTTTTTGGCTTTTTTTGCAATTATTTTTTGAATTTCTTCCGAATCATTACGCTTTGAACTTGCTAAAATTTGTTCGATAATTTCGCTTGAGACACCTTTCGAAAATAATTCAGATTTTAATTTTTTAATTGAACTTCCTTTTCTTTGATTTCGATTTTCAATCCAAAATTTTGCAAATTTAAAATCATCAACATAACCCTTCTCAATCAATCTTTGCAAAGCTTGTTCTGCCGAAACTTTTGAAACTCCTTTTTTCTCATAAAATTCACCCGTTTTTTTATTTCGAAGCTTTCGATTTAGCGTTTTTTTCCACAAATAATCACGAATTTCCTTTTCAGAATGTGGCCGCATTAAACAATAATTAAGCCCAAGAGCATATAATTTTCCAAATTCGCTCTGTTGTTCGAGATTTAAAATTTCATCTTCTGAAAATTTTGCGCCAATTTTAACATTTAATTGAGTTAGTTGAAAAATATCCAAAGAAAAACGATATTTTCCATTTACGAAAATATTAGCACGATTTGGATTTTTAACTGCTTGTTTTATATCTGTAATCGTAAAATGGCCATCTTTAAAAATGCCTTCTTTTCGAAAACTTTTTTTTGCAACTTTTTCCTTAAAATCATTTTGATCGAAAATATCTAAAGCCATAATTAAAAGTAAAATTAGCCCGAACTTTCAGGCTAATTATATTATTTTTCTTCTTTTTCCTCGTTATCAGAAGATTCTTCAGCAATTTCTTCTCCACGAATTTTTGCACGAACTTTTTTCTCAATTTCAGCCATAACTTCTGGATTTTCGAGCAAGTATCGTTTAGCGTTTTCACGACCTTGACCAATATTTTGGTCGTTATATTTGTAAAATGCACCTGATTTTACAAGAATTTCATGTTCAACTGCTAGATCTAGAATATCACCTGTTTTCGAAATACCTTCATTATACATAATATCAAATTCAGCAATTCTAAACGGTGCCGCAATCTTATTTTTAACGATTTTAACCTTTGTACGGTTACCAATTACATCATCGCCACTTTTAATTTGTGCAGTTCGACGAATATCGGCACGTACCGACGCATAAAATTTAAGCGCGTTACCACCAGTTGTAGTTTCAGGATTACCAAACATCACACCAATTTTCATTCGAATTTGGTTAATAAAAATCACAGTTGCTTTTGACTTGTTGATAATTCCAGTAAGTTTTCGAAGTGCTTGCGACATTAATCGAGCCTGAAGACCCATATGTGCGTCACCCATGTCACCATCGATTTCAGCTTGCGGAACTAACGCTGCAACAGAGTCAACAACAATCAAATCAACAGCATTTGAACGCACTAGAGTTTCGGTAATTTCAAGAGCTTGTTCACCATTGTCGGGCTGCGCAACAAGCAAATTTTCAGTATCAACACCGAGTTTCTTTGCATAAGCTGGGTCAAGCGCGTGTTCCGCATCAATGAAAGCCGCAGTTCCACCTTGTTTTTGAATCTCAGCAATCGCATGAAGTGTTAGAGTGGTTTTTCCTGAACTTTCTGGTCCATAAATTTCAATAATTCGTCCTTTTGGATAACCACCACCAAGTGCAATATCTAAGCTCAAGCATCCTGAAGGCAAGAGTTCAACATCAACCTTATGATTTTCGCCAAGTTTCATAATTGAACCATCACCAAATTGTTTCGAAATTTGCGCAATCGCTAAATCTAGTGCTTGTTTTTTGCCACTTTCGGCCATCCCCATATCTGTTTTCTTCGCCTTAGCCATAAATAATTCTCCTTAAAATAATATCTTTATTTTAACACTTTTCAGCAAAATGTTCAAGGTTATTTTTCGAAAAAGAAAAAGGCTCAAAATGAACCTTAAAAAATAATTAGAAAACTGTTGAGCCCTTTTGTTTTTCTAAAATTTTTACGAGCTTCTTTTATAATTTCAGTTTGAATCATAGCTATCTTCTTATTATTAAAAACGCCGAATTTTTGGTCTAACTCCATAACTCTAACATAAACTGTATCACCATTAGCATCTATACCAATAGGAATTTCAATCATTTTCTTCACCCCTTAATTTTACTTTACTATTTACTTTACTATTTTTTAAAATAGTAACAAACAAATTCTATCATATTTTTCTAGCAAACTCAACCCGATTAGACCAAAAAAATAAATTGTGATATAATAAAAACATATGAAGAAAAAATCTGGTTTTACAGTTATTGAAATTTGTGTTGTAATTATATTTTTAATCGTCGTTGGTGTAATTTTTACAATACAAAGATTTGAACTTCTCGCAGTTCAACGCGATCAAATTCGAAAACTTTCAATTAATGAAATTTACTATAATCTAGAAGAAGTTTATTACAAGAAAAACGGCTATTACCCTGAAAAAATCGACGAAAATACAATTAAAGGGATTGAGCCAAATCTCCTAACCGACCCTTCTGGAATTATACTTAATGAAGAAAAAAGTGAATATCACTATGAACCAACCAACTGTGAAAACGGTAAATGCAAAAAATTCACACTTCGAGCAAAACTAGAAAAAGAAGGTGATTTTATTAAAAAATCTCGAAATTAAATATTTTAAAAACGGCTTAAAAGTTTCGAAAGCCGTTTTTTTATTATTTTACACTCATTTTTGCACCTTCTTCAAAAAGTTTATCAGAAAGCATTTGATTTTCGCGAGCAGCTTCAACAATATCACTTAAAAGTTCTGCTTTTTTGTCTGGGTTTGGTGAAAATGGAAAAGTATAAGTTGATTCATCACCAATAGTGCTCAATTTAACAGTTCCATAATCAAACAAATGTTGCAAAATTCCCTCTCGAGAATAAGAAATATCTTCAATCGATTCAAGGTTGATCACTTGCTTTTTTTGACTCATAATCGTATTCGAAATCCATTGAATTGCACGTTCGTTCGTAATCGCAAATCGATTTGCTCGATATACAACATAATTAACATAAGTTAATATAATTAAAAGTAACGTAATTGAGCCAAAAATCAAAGAAATTTGTGGCTTAAAGTTTGCAGGAATTGGTAGCGGATTCGGCATAAAGCAGATGATAATCCACGCACTAATTAGTAAAACACCAATAAACGCACTAAAAACAATATTTAAAAGGTAGCCGAGTGAATGACGACGCATCGAAAGCACAACATATTCATCTTCATCAACCGTAATGTCGGGATACATTCTTACCGATTGATCATGACGTGCTTTAATTACGCGCGGATCGCCAGCAGGAACTTCAACCTGCATAACTGGCTGAACTCGAATTGGCGCACCCAGACTATTTTCGAAACTTAAATTTTCGTTCTGATTTTGGGCAATTTTTTCTTCAAATTTCTGGGCTAGGCTTTGTTTATCGTTCATCTTTGAATTCCTTTCCTAAATGCTCAAATGCTTTTTTCGTAATTATTCTTCCTCGTGGTGTTCTTTGTAAAAAACCAATCTGCATTAAATATGGTTCATAAAAATCTTCAATCGTTGCAGTCTCATCACCAGTTAATGCCGCCATTGTATTTAAGCCAACTGGCCGCGTACCATAATTTTCTATTACAGAATTTAATAAATTCCTATCCGCAGCGTCCAATCCTAGTTCATCAATTTCGAGCATTTTTAGAGCCTCTTTAACTATTTTCGAATCTATAATTCCATCTCCATTCACGTCTGCGTAATCTCGAACACGTTTTAGAATGCGGTTTGCGATTCGTGGAGTTAACCTTGCCCGAGTTGAAAGTATGTCTGAAGCTTCCTTTTCGATATCACTTCCTAAAAGATTGCTTGAGCGTAAAATAATTTTTGAAATTTCTTTAGGCGTGTAAAATTCTAACCGATAAATATGTCCAAACCGATCTCGAAGCGGTGCTGCCAAACTTCCAGTTCGAGTTGTAGCGCCAATAACTGTAAAATGTGGCAAATCTAACCGAACCGAGCGTGCGGCGGGGCCTTTACCGATCACAATATCAAGTTTAAAATCTTCCATCGCAGAATAAAGAATCTCTTCAACAGCACGTGGCATGCGATGAATTTCATCAATAAAGAGAATGTCGCCATCTTGCAAATTCGTCACAATAGATGCTAAATCTCCCGCTTTTTCGATTGCTGGTCCAGATGTAATTCGAATATTTGCACCCATTTCGCGCGCGATAACATTTGCCATTGTGGTTTTTCCTAATCCTGGCGGACCATAAAGTAAAACATGATCAATACTTTCACCACGTTTTTTTGCCGCGTCAATTGCGAGCTTTAAATTCTTTTTCAATCGCTCCTGACCGATATATTCATCAAAACTTGTTGGACGTAAAGAAATCTCCACCTGCTGCTCTTGTGGTTCGTCATCGTGTAAGTTTGCATCAATAATTCTTTCAATAGCCATTGCTTATATTATACCACGACTTGACAAAAAACTAAAAATTTGTTATAATGTTATTCGCTATTCCTTTTGGAATAAGTAATTTACTATAATGGAGGCTCGATATTATGAGCAATTTACAAACTTCAATCAATCGCGATATCACTAGTTGGAAGAATGCCGTTAAAATGGCGAAAGGCGACGAAGAGTTAGCAAAACATAATTTGATCGAAGCTATTTTCGATTTCGCAAGAATTATCTCTAAACGCGTATTCCAAAATGGATTTAAGGTAAATCCGGAATATGTAGTTATTGAAAACTTGGACGTAGCGAATGGATTCGGAAGTGAACGTATCGCAATTATCGTCCAGACAGGAAATTGTTTTGCCATCAATAAAGAAGGACATATCTATAGTATTACTGAAAGTAATAAATATGGCTTTAAAAAGCTAAAAGAAGAAGATATTCTTAATTTGAAGGGAGAACAAGTTGGATTTCTACATAGAACAATCTACCTTCTGCGAGAAGAAGTTGTAAAATCCAATAAAAAATAAAACAGTCGCACAAATGTGCGGCTTTTTTCTTTTTTTAAATTCCAGCTTTCAACGCTAAAGTAATGCGCTCTTCTGTTGGTAAATCTCGCGGGATTTGCTCTAATGTTTTTGTTGCATCATTTAAATTAAACCCAAGCGCAATAAGCGCCTCTAAAGCCTCATCTGAAGCTAAGATAATATTATCACCAAATCCATCTTGTTTCGAAATTGCCATTCCAACTTTGTCTTTTAGGTCTAGAATTACACGCTCGGCGGATTTCTTACCAACACCAGCAGCTTTTTGAATAAATTTCGCGTCTTCGCAAGCAATTGCATTTCGAACTTCTTCAGTTTCCCCAAGACTCATAATGGCAATTCCAGCCCTCGGCCCAACTCCTTGGACAGTAATTAATAATTCAAAAAGTTTTTTTGCCGCCAAACTCGAAAAGCCAAATAGTTCTTGGCTTCTATCGGTAATATTATGATAAGTATAAAATTTAATCTGCTCGTTTAAAACCGCCCGTTCGAATTCTCCTGCGGGAACGATAACTTCATAACCAACACCAGAAACGTCAACAATCACGCTCCCCGCAAATTTTTCAGCAATTTTTCCAGAAATATGTGCAATCATTGTTTAATTTTACCATAATTATTTTGGTTTTTAAATACGCGTCATATAAAAATGCGTAATTGCGGCTGCAAGCGCATCGGCCGCGTCATCTGGCTTTGGCACCTCCACTAAATTCAAAGTTGAACGCACCATTTCTTGCATTTGTTTTTTGTTTGCACCACCATAACCAGTTAAAGTTTGCTTAATTTGATTTGGAGTATATTCTGAAATTGGAATTTTCGATTGTTGAGCTACTAAAATCGCTACACCTCGAGCCTGCGCGACCGAAATTGCCGTCGTTACGTTTTTCGAAAAGAATAGTTTCTCAATTGAAACCTCATCTGGCTTAGTTTCTTCGATAATCTCTTTTAAGCCGTTATAGATTTCCTCTAGCCTAATTTCAATTGGCGTGTGCGCAGGAGTTGAAATAACCCCTCCTGTAATCATTTTTAACGGTTTTCCAATCTGGCAATCCACAACACCAAACCCCAAAATTCCAGTTCCGGGGTCAATTCCTAGAATTCGCCGTTTTTTCATTTTTTACCTTTTGAGATTTTCGCAAAAATATCTTTCCGAAATTCGAAAAATAAAATTGCTAAAAATACTAAAATCACAACAGTGATAATCCACCAACCCGTAAATTCAGCTTGCTTAGATTTTTCTTCATCTTTTTTTACATCATCACTAGCACCACTATTTTTTACAACTTTTCTACAGCGATTTGTTTCTTCATTTCGCTCATACCCATCTTTACAAGGCGCCAATTCTTTTTTAACTTCATTGCTATTTTTTCTACAACGATTCGTCTCAGGATTTCGTGTATATCCTGGAGTACATAAAGCATCTTTTTTCGAAACTATTGCACTTGAAATTTTTCTGCACCTGTTAGTTTCTAGATTACGCTCATAACCTTCACGACATTCCAATATAACTTTTTCTACCAAAATTTTATTGCATCGATTTGTTTCGATATTTAAAAAATAACCATTTTCACATTTTCGCTCCTGGTTTTCTTCTTTAATTTTATTACAGCGATCAGTTTCTTCATTTAGAAAATATCCTGCTTGGCAAGTTTTTTTATTTTTTTCACAATGATTTTCAGCGTTTAGAAAGAATCCATCTTCACAAGGCTGAAAAATATTTTCACTATTTTTTGTAATTTTAAAACTTTGTTGCCACTCTTTTCCATCAAAAATCCAGCTCAAGTCCTTTTTAGAATTTTTTAAATCGACAGTTTGAATTTCATGATTATTCGAATCCAATAACGAAATTTTATTCAAGCCCATCTTTAAAAGCTTAAAATCTGGATCTGTATTTGAATTAATCGAGAAAAAACTATTTGGTAAAATTTCTTCATCTGTAAAAACTTTTCTATATGGCTTTTTTAAACTTCCGAGATGAATTTTAACTGCGCAATTTTTAAGACTTATTTTTTTATTTGTGTTATTTTTAAGTTCAATAAATTGCTCGCTTGAATTTACTAAAACCTCGTTTAATTGTATATTTTCGCAAAAATCTGGTTCTTTCTCTGCTAAACCGCCATTTTCAAAAATCATGCTATCTTTCGAAATCTCAAAATCACCGCCTAAATTTAAATCTCGAACCAAAACATCTTCTTCTGTGAATTCTGGTGCATTTTTATTCCTGCAAGTCATTTTTAGGCCACACAAAAAATCCACATCCTGCCCATCAAGCCTTAGTTTTATTTGGCTTTTTAACAATTCTGGATTTGAAATAAGTTTTCCATCGCCATTTTCGCCAAAGGAAATTTGCGATTTTTTAAGAAAAACCCCGTTTGAAACTTCGCCAACTATTTTATTTTTCTGAATTATCTCAATTTTCGAAAAATTCAAATCATCGCCTAAATTTGTGATCTCGATATTTGAATTTGAAACTTTCGAAATTAAAATCTTCTGATCAGAAATAGCCAAAGCTTGATTAAAATTCCCAAAAAATAATAAAGCCAAAACTAAAAATAGAAAATATCTAAAAAATTTCATTCACAACCCTTCTCTTGAATATAATCAGCATTTCAAATATGGATAAAAGCAAAATCTGTAAAGTAAAATTAGCATTTTTTTGGTTAAATCCAGTATTCGGAGCTAGAATTTTAGTCTTATTTTTAGACTGAACTGTTGTTTTATTATTTTTTTCTTCAAAATTATTTTTTGGCTTAGAAAAAATATCCTTTGAAGAAGATTTTTTACTCTTTTCAGTTAAATCCTGCTTTTTACCATTAACTTTATTTTTATTTACAAGGCTTAACGTTGGCTTTAAATTACTATTTTCACCGATATTGTTAGCTTCCAACTTATCTAAACTCTCATCCTTTTTATTTTCTGAAGTCAACACCTCTGGCTTTTCTAGAATATCACCAGCATTTTCAAGATCACTCGAACCCCCATTTATATTTTCAATTAGTTTTTCAATATTTTTTTCAGAATTATTATCTATTTCTATTTTTTTATCATTTAATACTAACCCGCCAGTTTTCGGTACGTAATCGTTAAAATTACGCAAACCAAAATCATAGCCCTTTTTTATCTCTGAAGGCTTCATCGTTTCACCATTTTTAAGAATCTCCTCTTTTGAAACAGCAATTTTCTCAACGCCCTTATTGCTAGGTTTTAAATCGGTTGAATTTTTAATTAATCCCTTAATACATCTCTTTTCATCAGAACAAATATAATCTTTTAATTCACCATCAATATAAAGCCCTAAAATAGGCTGCTGGCCAATAGTATCAATATTTCGAAATTCTTCCTTAAATTTCACATCAGAATTCCGAGCATTTTGCGCAAAAGTCATATATTTTTGCGATTTAAAAATTCCATTTTGAACTTTCGCAATTTCAATTTGTTTTTGATTATTTTTAAGCGAAATTTCTTTAAATTCATAATCTTCGCCGCTGTTAAAAAGTTCAACGAACTCCTTCGAATCGGTAGCATAAACTCGCGAGATATAGATATTTTTCTCTTCTGCAAAAGTATTTTTCGAAAAAATAAGAGCGATAAAAAAAGCTAAAAAACCAATAATTAAACTTTTTCTCATTCCCTCCTCCTTTTTAAAATATCCAAAACATTTTAGCATAAACAATATAAAGAATCAAGAATAAATAAAATCACCCGCTTGGAGTGAAGTTATTTATTAGACTGTAAGTCGTTTTCGGCCTTTTAGTCGGCGTCGTTTCAAAACTTTAATTCCAGCCTTTGAAGACATCTTATTTCGAAAACCGTGAGTTTTCGCACGATGTCGTTTATGTGGTTGATGTGTTCTTTTTGGCATATCTATCCTATTTTACACTTTAATATTAAAAAAATCAAGTTTATTACTTTTCATAAGCTTTTTAATCTGTTATTTAAACTTGAAATCTTGCTAAATTCATTCTGTAGTATACCATAGTTTTCCACATAAAACAAGGACTTTTCCACAGTTAATACAGTGGTAACTTAAAAATGTGGAAAAATTGGCTTACTTTTCAAAAATTATAACATATTTTTATTTCTTTAAAACTTTAGGTTGTTGAAAACTCAAAAATGTTATAGAATATAACTATGGATGAGTTGTGGAAAAACATTTTAGCTGAACTCGAGATGGAGCCTAAAATTCAAGGCGCAAATTTTAAGACTTGGTTTGCTGATACCAAACTCTTATCTTTCGAAGACGGCCATGCCATTATTGGTTTAAAGAATTCTTTCGCAATCACAACAATAAATAAAAAATATCTTGAAAATATTAAAAAAGCCTTCCAAAACAACGGAAAGAATCCCAAAAAAATCACTTTCGAAGTAACTTCTAGTAAAAAACAAATTCCTCAGGAAAAAATTCCAAATTCTTCTCCTAGAAAACCATCAATAGAGGAATTAATTAAGAAAAAAACCGAAAAATCCAAACACTCGAGCGGTTTAAATAAAGATTATACTTTCGAAAATTTCATTGTTGGTGGTTCGAATGAATTAGCTTATTTTGTCAGTCAAAATGTTGCAGATAACCCTGGTAAAAGATATAATCCCCTTTATTTTTATGGCGATTCTGGTCTTGGTAAAACACACTTAATGCAAGCAATCGGGAACGCAATTGAAGAAAAACATCCCGAAATGACCGTTCTTTACATTACAATTGAAAATTTTTATCGTGATTTTTTAGAAAATGTGCGTTCAAAAAGACAAGGATACGCGGATAAATATCGAAATGTTGATGTTTTGATCGTAGATGATATTCAATTTATATATGGAAAAGATAAAACTCAAGAGGAATTTTTCCATACCTTCAATGAGCTTCATCGTGCGAATAAACAGATTATCCTTTCAAGCGACCGCGCACCTTCAAGTATTCCAACTTTAACAGACAGGTTAAAAAGTCGTTTTGAAAGTGGAATGACAGTTGATATTCAGCTTCCAGATTTCGAGACTCGCCAAAGTATTGTTGAAGCTCGTGCCGAACATGAAAAAGTCAAGCTCGAACCGGAAGTTTCAGAATTTATTGCTGAAAATTATCGCACTAATATTCGAGAAATTATTGGAGCAGTTACTCAACTAATTGCGATGGCAGAACTTCGAAACATTAAACCGAATCTTGAACTTGCACAAGGCTTAATTCAAAATAGCCGACCAACAAGGCCAAACCACTTAAATTCAAAAAAGATTATTGATAAAACTGCTAAATACTTTGGGGTTTCAAAAGAAGATATTCTAGGAAAATCTCGACAAAAAGATATCAATCACGCTCGACAAACAGCCTGCTATTTAATGAAGTACGAGTTAAAAATGAGTTTTCCTCAAATTGGTAAAGAATTTTCTCGAGACCACTCAACTATTATGAATGGAGTTTCAAAAATTGAAAAAAATATTAAATTAGATGCTGAAATTCGTTCACAAATAGAAGGATTACGAGATTTAATTTATGAATAGAGCTATAAAGGCTCTATTTTTATATCTGTTAATTTGACAATTAGTTTATTTCAGGTTATAAAAAGCGAACAGTCATTTTTTGTTCTCTTTTGACTTTTTAGAATTATATTTCATTTATATAAATATAAAAGCACTTCCACTAGTTGCAAAAATACATTTTTATTTTACTATTGTATTTGACAATACATTGCTATTATTTTAATAAAATGTTGAAAGCCTGTGGAAAAATAGCTAATCTGTTGAATGAAAGTTATTTAAATCTTGCCGAAAAAATCACCAAAGTTTTAAACAGGTTGGTTGTGCATATTTTCAAAAGCTTAAAATTATGGAAAAGTTGTTATTTTTCCACAAAGTTTTTCAGAAAGTTTTACTTTGATTTTCCACACAAAAAATGGTATAATTTTAAGTAGTGAAAGCTTGGTTTTCCACAGTTTCCACAATACCTATTATTATAATTACCACTTTTTAAGAAAAAGGATTTAAATTTTTATGGAACTGACTGTTAAAAAAGATGATTTATCTAAAGCACTCAATAATATCTCAGGAATTGCAAGTAGCAAAACTAGCTTGCCAAGTTCTGAATATATTCTTTTTCAAACAGACGGTTCAAGACTTCTAGTTGCTGCTACAAATTTAGAAATTGCAATTTCGCAAAAAATTAGCGCAAGAATTGAAAAAACAGGTTCCATTTTAATGCCAGAAAAACTAACAAAAAGTTTTATTGATAGTCTACCTTCAAATAGCGAAGTTTCTTTTAAAGTTAACGGTGGAAATATTTCAATAGAAAGTGGAAATTATAAATCAAAAATTAATGGTAGTTTAGCTGAAGAATTTCCAGAGATACCGACTGTTGATGAACCTACTGCAAGATTTTTTATTGGTTCTGATATTTTTAAAGAGTCGGTTAGTCAAGTTGATACGGTAAGTAATGATACTTCCCGACCAATCTTGACTGGAGTTTTTCTTCATACTTTTGAGAATAATATTTATATGGCAGCGACTGATGGATATCGTTTAAGTGAACGCAAGCTTTTTGAAACAGATCAAGAATTTGAATCGCTTGTGCCAAGTAATGTTCTAAAAAAGGTTTCAGGCGTAATTCCTGAAAAACTTGATGAAATTGAAATCCTGATCAATGACAATCAAATTCAATTTATGGTTGGCGAAATTCTGGTTGTGAGCAATTTAATTGATGGAAAATATGTTGAATATCGGCGATTAATCCCAGAATCAACTGAAACTGTTTTAAAAATGAAACGGGCTGATTTTATGCAAACAATTAAAGTTGCTGAGGTCTTTACGAGAGATTCTGGTGGAAGTATTACTTTACGAGCTGATGAAGAAACTTCGAAATTATCAATTCATACAATTGCGAGTGAAATTGGCGAAAGTACATCTGAAACTGAAGCAGAAATTACTGGCGGTGGCGAAGTTACTTTAAATGTTAATTATATTAAGCAAGCTTTATCAGCAATTAAATCGCCTGAAGTTTCTTTTGGATTTTCTGGAAAACTTGCGCCAACAGTTTTTAAAAGTACCGAAAATGATGATTATATTCATATCGTGATGCCACTGAAAAGTTAGGATTTAAATGATTTTAAAAACTTTGAGAGTTCAGAATTTTCGAACGCATTCTGATTTTATTTTAGAAATTGGCGAAAAATCAACTCTTATTTCTGGCGCTAATGGTAGCGGAAAAACTTCTCTTCTTGAGGCAATTTATTTTGCACTACAGGGCACGAGTTTTCGATCGAGCGATAAAGAAATTTTAAGAAATGATGGATCGAGCTGGTTCCGAATTGATTTAAAAGATTCAAGGGATTCGTTAAGAACGATTATTTTTAATGATGCTGTTCAAAAATCAAAAAAACAGTTCCTGGTTGATGGAAATAAAAAAGCACGTTTGAGTGCTAATTTGCGCATTCCTGTTGTACTTTTCGAACCAGATGATCTGCAACTTTTGAGTGGATCGCCAACGCGACGAAGAAATTTTTTAGATTATTTTCTTTCACAAATTTTCCCTAGTTTTCAATTAGCTCTTACAAGATATAATAAGGCTTTAAAGCAACGTAATAATCTTTTGAAACGCGATAATGTTTCAAAAGATGAGCTTTTTCCATGGAACCTTATGCTGGCGGAATATGGCGCAGAAATAATTTCTAAAAGACAAGATTTTTTAAAGCTTTTGAACTCAAAGATTGGGGAAGTTTATTATGAAATTTCAGGCGTTAAGGATGAAATTAAAATTGATTATTTAGGTGAAAAGGTTTCAAAAAATGAAATTCTTGCCATTCTAAGTGAAAGCATTGAACGTGATAAAATTCTAGGTTACACTAATTTCGGCCC
This sequence comes from Candidatus Saccharimonadota bacterium, assembly GCA_013333405.2. Taxonomy (GTDB): domain Bacteria; phylum Patescibacteriota; class Saccharimonadia; order Saccharimonadales; family Saccharimonadaceae; genus Nanogingivalis. The sequence goes on from JABCOZ020000029.1 coordinate 16,893, forward strand.
GCACAAGCATGATATTCAGTTTATTTTCAATAAAAAGCCCGCGCAAAATATAGCGAGCCGTGGTGAAAATAGAAGCTTAGTTTTAGCTCTGAAATTTATTGAAACTGATATTTTAGCTGACTTAACCGCAAAAAGACCAATTATTCTTTTGGATGATGTTTTTTCCGAACTTGATAATGATCGACAAAAATTGTTAACTAAACATTTTTCGAAATATCAAACAATCATTACTTCGACGAATAAAATTAGAGTTGAAGATTGTAAAATAACCTCGCTGAAATAGCGTGGTTATTTAAATTTATGCTTGACCGCAAGTTGGGTCTATATAATTAACTGTGTAATCATTTAATACATTTTTCTGCCTAGATTTCATCCAGTCTATTGCTAAATCTTTATAAAATTTAAAGTTTGAACTATTGCATTTACTGTAAATTACTACATTTATTTTCGATACTTCGGTTTTATCTTCTGGCTTTAAAACATAGGATATTGCAAAACCTGTAATTACGCTACCCTTTGTTGTATTAGTGTATGGTAGATCTTTAACTAGGGGGTGTTTCCTTATTAAGCTGCTCATAGTATCTGTTATCTTTTCATATCCGGCACCGCTCCTAATAATATCATCTCTTTCATGCTCAATATACCAGTTTCCCTTTGGGTCATTTTGAGCTAAGGCTAACACGATATTTGTTTTCTTACCAGATTTAATTTCAAATTCTTTTGAAGAGCTTTTGAATCCATCTTTTGAAACCTCGACTTTATACCTACCTGGTGTTAGGTTGTGTGTTCCGTTTTTGAAATTTTTACCATTAATGGTTATATTCGAACTCTCGGGAGCTATTCCAAGGATTAGCTTTCCGCAATAAATATCGGACCAAACCCACCAGCCTATGATTAAAACAGATATTACTCCAAAGATACCTAAAACTGAATAAATTTTAATTTTAGTAGACTTATCAATATTTTGCATATCTTAACCTTTCCATCTCCAAACTTCAACTTCACCAAGACTCTCCATAATCTGAAGATTCATTGGTTCGATTACACCGGTAGTTCGACTCCATCCACCATTTGCAACTTTATCTTCACCATTAACTTGAACGTAAATTTCAATGTGTGCACCAGCTCCGCCACCAGTCCCTGAGGATATAATATCGCCCGGCTTCATATTACTTGTACTTCCGTTGTATGGTATTTTTTCATATTTATCTGGGTTATTGCGCATATATTGAACAAGATTTGCAACTCCACAGCAATGTTTAACATACTCTGGATCTACAGTTGTGCTCATAACCATCGAAACAAAGGCATCACAACTCATACCTTTCTGAACATATGGTTCACTATAGTTAATTAATCCTGTCGCCCTTAAAGCCTCCATCTGCTTATCTGTGACTTCACCAGCATAAGCTGCAGCCTTATCAGATTCTGGTCGAGCTAACTCTAGCGCTCTTTCTGATATTGTTGCATTTCCTAGTTTATTTCCTGAAGATGATGAGCTACAATTACCAGATGAATTCGAAGAACTAATACTATTAGCGATTGAATCTTGGATAAATTTTACGTAAGCTTCTTGACCTTTTGAGTTTGGATGAATACCGTCTTCAGAATAAAGATTTCTCCCACCATTTTTTTCAGCATAACCTTTCCAATCCAATACTGTTATATTGCTATGTTTTCCTGCGAATGATGAAAGTTTTTTGTTTATAACTTCATAATCGGCATTACCACCTTTCGAAAAGTTATTTACCCAAAATATTTTTTTACCATTTAATTTTCCGACTAATTTTTCAGCTGCGTTTTCATCGAAATTATCATTAGTTCCAAGATTTACAACTACAGTATCATGGATTTCACTTGGTAATTTTTCTGTTGCAGCAGCTATTGAATCACCAACTGTTGCGGATACATTCGACCCACTAAAAGTTGAAGATAATTTATCTTGAACGCCGACGGTAATAGAATCGCCTATAAAGGTTATTTTAGAATTTGATGAGGATGTTGAAGTATTTCCACCTTTTCCTCCAAATTGTGAAAGCATTTTATTTCCAACTTCTTCACCTTCCTTGATACGTCCAGCTCGCAAATCTTCGCGAGGCCTTTCGAATTGAAGTGTCCAAGCAGTTGTAGCTTCAAGGACAGAATTTGAAGAGGCAACCGCATTTTTTGCAGCAGATTGTGAAGTTTCCAATTCGTACCAAAGGAAGTTTAGCTGGACACCAAGATCTGAAATTGGCTTACCTTGTTCTTTAGCATAATTTTCAAGATTAGCCCTACGACCAAAAGACCATTGTGCTATACCGTAGCCAATACCATTACCTTCTTCATTTAAATCTGGATTGAAATGATTCGACTCGCCCCAGAGGCTACCCATTATTCCAGCAACCTGTTCATCTGTAAACCCCTTAGATTTAAGGAAGTTCCAGATTTTTTCAGCATTATCATTGCCTTCAAGGTTAATATTAGCTATTCCACTACTACTTGCTGGTGCGCAATCCTCCCCCGCATCATAGTAGATTATATCATTTAATTTATAGAAACGTTCATTAAACTCAGCTCTTGCAATATTTGAAAGGGCTGAAGTAAAAATGACTGACATAAATATAACTGATGATATTTTTTTATACATAATTTATTTACCTATTATTGATATTGGATCGAAATGATTTCCTCCAGAAACTGCTTTACCTTTATAAAATTCTAAATGTAAGTGTGGTTCAAATGTGTTTGGCCCTTTGGAACCCCAACCACCAATTCGACCAATCATATCGCCTTTTTTAACGCTATCGCCTGCGTTTTTGTAGCCAGCACTCATGTGGCAGTATAAGCTTTCGATATCAGAACCTGTAGCTTCTTTGTGTGAAATTATTCGTAGATGTGGACCGCATCCTCGAGATGAATCTCCGCTTGCATCCGAAATTACACCATCTGCAACAGCATATACTGGTGTACCTTCTCCACCACCAAGATC
>JABCOZ020000030.1 GCA_013333405.2 Candidatus Saccharimonadota bacterium
ATTTATCGCTCTGGCGACATGATTCGGGCTGATTACACGCCAAAGATTGAGAGCAATAAAGAAGAATTTTCTAGTAACAAAGAGTTTTTTGTAATCACTCCGTATAGTGATGATGTAAATAAAAATTCACCAATTTCTGGATATAAACTCTCTAAAGAGATAGATTATAATAACTCGATTAACGGCAGTACTTTGTATAAAATTTTAAAGTTTATTAAAAAATAGTCTTCACAAAATAAAAAAAGTGTGGTATAATTTATTCATTAAGCACCCGTAGCTCAACTGGATAGAGTACCTGGCTTCGAACCAGGCGGTTGTAGGTTCGAATCCTGCCGGGTGTACCACGGATTTTCTCGCTTTTGGCGAGTTTTTATTTTTTATGATATAATTGTTTTTATATGAAGGAAATAATTTTCGAAAACCTAAAAATTCAGCAAGGTGTTGACTTTGGTAAACTAACTACTATGAAAATTAGAGGAAAGTCTCATTTTTTTATAACTGTAAAAAATATTGAAGATTTTAGGAGCGCAGTTAAATTTTCGAAAATAAACAATTTACCAATTTTTATTCTTGGCGGCGGAAGTAACACAATCGTAAAGAGTCAGAACTTTGAGGGGGTGGTGGTAAAAAATGAAATTAAAGGTTTTGAAAAGATTTTTGAAAATGATGAAAGTATTGAGTTCCACATAAACTCTGGTGAAAATTGGCATAATTTTGTTAATTATGCAGTTTCGAAAGGCCTTAGTGGTTGTGAGGCGATGGCGATGATTCCTGGAACTGTCGGTGCTCTACCGATTCAAAATGTTGGTGCGTATGGCCAGGAGATTGCTGATATCTTGAAAAGTGTTGAAGTTCTCGAAATATCGACTGGTAAAATCAAGACTTTATTAAAAAGTGAATGTGAATTTGCCTACCGTGATAGCGTTTTTAAAAATGATGCTAAAGGGAAATATTTTATTGTTTCGGTGAATTTGAAACTTCTAAAATCACGGCCAGAAATGCCTGAATACAAGGCCTTGAAGGAGAAGCTTAAAAATATTGGTAAAAATGAAGAAAATCTAACAGCAAAAGATGTAATGAATGCAGTGGTTGAAATTCGTTCAAAAAAATTACCAGACCCAGAGAAGATTGCAAATTCAGGTAGTTTTTTCAAAAATGCTATAATTTCGAAAGAAAAAGCGATAGAGATTTGTGAAAAATATCAAAATGTACCACTTTTTGAAGCTGGTGAAAATTATAAGATTGCAACTGGGTGGCTGATTGAGCAATCAGGGCTAAAAGGTAAAGAGTTTTTTGGGATGAAGATTTATTCAGAGAATGCTCTAGTTTTAACTAATATATCAGCTAAAAGTTATAATGAATTAGCTCAGGCAAGAAAAATAGTTCAAGATAGGGTTTTTGAAAAATTTGGCTTAAAAATTGAACAAGAGCCACTCGAGATTTAATAAAAAAGAAAAACGGCATTCAGTTGTGAATGTCGTTTTTAGAATTTAAAATAATTATTCTTCAGTTTTTTCTTCTTTAGTGTCAGAAGTTTCCTCTTCTTCCACAATTTTATAGCCAAGGATAGTTCCTTTTGCAAGACTTTCTTTTCCAGCTATATCATTCCAGCGAGAATTGTTTAAGCCCAGGATTAAGAACCAAATAGGTGCTGCAAATAGGAAAAGTATAGCCCAGTAAGGTGGTTTATCTAGTTTTTTACTAATTTCAGCAACTGCAGCAATTTCGAAAATAAGTGAGATAACAATTCCAACATAAGGAATGAAAGTTAGAAGAGATTTCCAGCCTTCTTGGCCACCGAGTTCGAAGAATATCCATCGGTTATAGAAAGGAATCCAGGCTTTTTTGGTGTCGATTCCAGCTTTTTTGAAAATTAGCATATAAAGAAGAGAACTAATAACATACCCTGCAATTGCGGCAATTAGCGCGATAGTTAAGAGCGATAAAATAGATATTCCGAAAGCTGCATCAGCTCCTACATTATGACTATAACCTCTGTATCCGTAAGAATAGTCAGTATTATAATTGTACATTCAAAAATCCTTTCTTTGATTAATTCTATAATGATTATATATTAAAAAATTGAAATTTTCAAGATTTTTACGTATAATAAACTTATGAGATTTTTAAATGGTGCAGAACTTCGTGATTTCATCAAAGAGCGTCAAGCTAAGCAGGTGCGAGCCTTGCGGCAAAGCTGGCGAGTTTTTCCGAAATTGGTGATTTTTTATTCTTCAAAAAGCCCCGTAACCGAAACTTATATGCGACTAAAAGAAAAGTACGGCGAAGATATTTTAATTGAGGTTGAGCGACGAAAAGTTGATGCTGAATTGATGAAAGAAGAGATTCAAAAGGCTAATCTTGATGAGAATGTTCATGGCATTATTGTGCAACTACCGCTTGAAAATAAAAGCGGTGAGAAGCTTTCGAAAAATGAAACTGAAGCAATTTTGAGCGAAGTTTCGAAAGAAAATGATGTTGATGGTTTAAATGGTGGTGATTTTGTTCCAGCTACAGCACAAGCAATAAATTGGCTTTTGGCGGGCTATAATATTTCATTAGAAGGTAAAAAGGTTGCCGTTGTCGGGCAGGGAAGACTTGTGGGAGCACCACTTTCGAAAATGTTTGAAAGATCTGGAGTGATGGTTTCGAAGTTTGATGAATTTAACAGCGAAGAAATGATAAAAACACTTAAAGATTTTGATGTGGTAATTACAGCGGTTGGAAAACCAGGGTTAATTACTTCAGAAATGCTAAAATCTAAGGCGGTGGTTGTTGATGCTGGAACGGCAAGCGAAGGCGGAGAGATTAAGGGCGATGTTTCATATGAAGTTCGTAAAAATAGAAAGGATCTGATTATTACGCCGATAAAGGGTGGAGTTGGCCCATTAACGGTTGCTTCTTTAATCGATAATGTCATTATTGCAGCAAGAAAAGTTGCAGATCAAAAAGGACAACAAGATTTATAAACAAAAATAGACCTCGAAATTGAGGTCTATTTTCTATCTGAAGCCTGATCGCTCCATTGAGAAGCGGTCAGCTTTAGAATTTTGCAGCTTTTCGGCTTGCGAAGTAGTAACCAAATGCGGCTACCATTGAACTTAATCCGAGAATTGCAGAAATGGCATTTGTACCAGTTTGTGGCAATTCTGCTGGAACATTTGGAATTGGGTCGTTTGGTGTAGGTGTTGGTGGAGTTTGTTTCTTTGGAACTTCCACTTTCGCACTATCACAACCGTCGTTATCACCAGGAATTGTTGGTGTATCTACACAAGCAGTGTTGATTGTGCTCATTCCTGTTGCTGTTGCTCGTGATTTAATTACGACAGTCTTACTTTCACCAATTTTCAAAGAGTTGATCTTCAGCGTTAGAATATTATCTTTGATCTCCCCACTATCAGCGCTTACGAAAGTAATATTTGCTGGAGCGCGATCTGTTACAACAACATCTTTCAAATCAACATTTCCATTATTTGAAACTGTAATCTCGTAGTTAAAATCAGTTCCTGCTTCGATTGTAGCATTTTTCTGATTGTTTACAGTTTTCTTAATAACGATTGATGGTTTTTCTTCCCGTTTAACTTCGAAAGTTTTTACACAGTTTGAATTTGCATTCTCGCCATCTTTTGTAATAACTGTTGAAGAAATTGTAAATTTACCAGTAATTTCGATATTAACTGTTAATTTCGAACCATTGTTTACGGTCTTTTCGATTACAACTTTACCACTTTCATCTTTGATGATGTATTTAACACCGATAAATGTTGTATGATTTACAGTGTAAGAAGTGTTAAATTCGAATCGTGTTCGAGAAATTTGGTTGATTGTGATGTTTTTACATACTAACTCAGGTTTGTTAGGTTTTGGAGTTGGAGCTTTTGTTTCAAAAGATTTTTCACAATTTGCATTTGTGTTTTCACCATTTTTAGTGATGATTGTTGAGATAATTGTATATTTCTCAGTTATATCATTTGGAACGGTAATTTCAAATTTAGTGCCATTGTTGATTACTTTTTGAGCTACAACTTCACCTTTAGAATTTTTAACAACATATTTTGTTCCAGTAAATTCTGTATCTTTTACTGAATATTTTGTATCAGCTGAATAAGTGATTTGCTTTTCATCTTTTCGAACAATGTTTAAGCTTAAAGCGTCACACTTGTAAGCTGGAGTTTGAGGTTTTGGAGTATCACATTTTTTAGTGATTCGTACACTAGCAGTGTCATTTTTAACTATTTTTTGATCACTTGCTTGAGCTATATTAGTTAAAGTATTTTCTCCACAAACTGGCAAGTCTTTTTCAGCTGCAACTGTTGCGTCAAAACGTACGTAAGCATCACCATTTGCTTGATATGTACCAATATTGATTCCAGAATTTTGAATGATATTGTCGCTAACTTTCAAACCTTTTGGATTTGATGTATTGTAGAGCTTTGTTGTACCTGCAACATAATTCAAACCTTTTGGTAGAATATCGCGAATTACCAAGTTCTGAATTCCTGCAGAACCTGTGTTTTTAGCGTGAATTTGGAATTGAACTGTGTCGCCACCTTTAGCACTTACAGTTTCAGTCCAAGTTTTTTCGCCATTTGTTTTATTTCGAACTGTTTTTGCAAGATCGATATCTGTTTTCTCTTGTGGTTGGTTAACTTGAGCTTTAACTTTAACGGTTACGTAACCTGCATATTGGAAACATCCAGGAATTTTTCCGTCAAGTTTGCTGTATCCAAGAGTTGCACCCGTATTGTTTACGATGCTGTCTGGAAGTTTAGTTGTACCCATTCCGTTGTTTTCGAAAAGGGCAGAACCAGCAACATAAGCCAAGTTGAAGTCATTATCACTTGAAAAAGTTGCTTCATCCCAAACTGTGTTAGGTTTTGCGTTTGAAGCTGAAACCTGACCTTGAACAGTTACGGTTTTTGCAGTTGTTGTTGGAACGTTAAGTTTCGCAACTACGTTTTCGGCAACAAGATTTAGATTCGAAGCTGCGTTGTTGTGAACGTAAATTCGAACATAGTATTCTTTGCCGTTCTGAACTTTCATGTTATTCGTCCAGTTAGCATTTGATCCAACTTCACGAATTCCAACGAAGTCTTTTTCGTCACCACCAATAACAGGGTTATTTGTGATTGAGTTAAATGTAATATAATCTGCTGGTTTTTCAATAGTAAATGATGGTCGAGCTGGACCCCAGGCCATAACGGCAACCGGAGCAATAACTGCAGCCAAGATTGAACCAGAGATTACAGAATGGTTTTTAATAAAATTAATGAGTTTTTTCATTTGGTCCCTCATTTTCTCCCTCATTTTCTCCCTTCTAATCTCCACTTATTAGAATTTATTATTAATTCAATATCATAATTCTGTTTGTCAATATTTTGTTTTCTTCGCTTTAGCCGAATTGTTAAAACTTAAAATCGGGTTATTAAGAAGTATCAATGTAAAGCCGGGCGGCGGAGAACCGCCCAGCGTGAGTTTCGAAAGATTGAAATCTTTCGAAAAAGTGCTAATCGTTAAAGTCAAAGAAAGCTAGTCCTCAATCGCAGGCTCGCTCATTGAGCCATTGCCTGCAAAATTGGCCGAGCTACTTGGAACTGTAGTCCCATTTACTCCCGATTCAACCGGTGGAACTGAGCTTGGATTTGTTAATCCACTATAGTTCCGGCCATCTGGTGTAGTTACAGCTCCATTGTCGGTCACCTTTGTGGTGCCGTTGGAATCAGTAACACTACCAGCACCAGACCATTGAGACGGCTCGCTAATGCGAGAATCTTGTGATGGAGTAGTGGCTGAGCTTGAAGAACTTTGTGAAGATGGAGCTTTAGGCGCTACATATTTTTCAGGAAGACTCGCTTTTGGAGTTTCTGAACCATTTTCAGAGCCATCATTTTGACCTCCGCCAACAGGGGCTTTACCTTGATTAGCAGGGTCTAATTCTGGTTTCTTAGCCTGCTCATTTTTTGGCTCGCTTGGTTTACCAGGTTTGTCTGGCTCGCTTGGTTTACCAGGTTTGTCTGGCTCGCTTGGTTTACCAGGTTTGTCTGGCTCGTTTGGCTTCTTCGGCTTAGGGATTTCGATGTTTTCTGTCGGAATCCCGGGAATATTGTTATTTTTCATAACAGTATTACCGCAGATAATGAGTACACGGTAAGAATATTTTTCAGTTGAACCTTCAGGATTCTTAACTTCCAAATATCTTTGCCCAGAAAGATCCTGAGAACTTCGGCTAATAACGACTTTATTGTCTTTGTTTAGCCCGGTAGTATAATAATTACTGCCGTCTTCCATGACCTTCGAGGTGATCTTGCTTCTATTTAGAAACGCCTTCACCTGATAAAAAATCTCTTGACCTTCTTTATTGTAATAAAGAGAGCCATTTCTATTTTCGAGCCATTTCTTTTCGTCAGTATTTTGACTGACGATTCCGAAAGCCATTGCCTTCTCTTTCAGTGCCGACACATTGTGTGTCATGTAGTCGGTCATTTCTTTTATCGCGACATCTTTCTCATCTGAAAGAGAATTGTTCGAAGAGCCATTTGCAAACACTTTGTGCTGCTCATTCTTCATGTCAGGATTAGGTTTAATCTCATTTCCTGAAGAAACCACATAATCCATAATCTTAAAATCTTCTTTTGGAAGATCTACAGATTTTGAAATTGTAGAAGAAGAAACGGTATTCGTACTGCTATTTGCGGCATTGGCTCTTGGACATAGGAAACGATAAAATCCAAAAGCAATCGCAAATGCAATAACTATTCCAAAAAATAGTGAGATAATTGGCCAAGGGTTTGACCGAACATTTTTTAGTTCTTCCTCATCTGTATCTTCCGTATCCTCATTGTTACTATCTTGAAGTTTTGTTAACATATCTTCAAGATAAGCAATTTCTTCTTCTTTGGTTTCGAAAGTTGAGGCCTTAGCCTGAACTTCATGAAACCATTCCATCGACTTCTTGTCGTCTCCGATAAGACTCCGAATTTTCCCTAATAGTTCTTTGATTTTCTTATTTGTCGTGTTCATTTTCATTTCACCTTCCTTTCATCATATTTTTATTATTTTTTTGGCTAAATAAAATAATAAATGAACACTGAGGTACACGATTCATACCTCATAATAACCCGATTTTTAAGCTTCATTGACAGATCCGCTGATTATGATATGTCAACTGCTAGAATTATAGCACAAAATTATAAAAAAGTCAATAAGCATATAATATATATTCAATAAACGCAAGCACTTTAACTTTTTCGAAAAAAATAAAGAAAAATCACCTTCGAAAAGGTGATTTATTGTACTGGCGGAAGCCTACGACTTTTTTTAGGCTTCTCCTTTTGCTCATTCTTTTTTAAATCACTTTTATGATATTCCTCTATTAGAATATCACAAATTCTTGTTAAAATCGATGGTTCTTCATCTTCTTCATCAGTGTTGGGCGTTAAGGAATATGCCAAAACGACCGAAATCACACCCGCAACCCAGAGATACCATTGGGGTAGGGTGTTAAGAACCAATCCGGTCAGTATTAGTCCTTTAGGGATAATACCTGCCTTTTTCCAGATATCACAAATCTCAATTGTTGCATCAAGTTTAACAAAAACTATAAAACTTGTGATGATTAGAATTGAATAGATAACCGCAATGTTATCTAAAATTCCAAACGATAAGAAGTCCAGCAAGCTTAAAAAGGAAAGAATCCAATTTGTTATAAGGTTGATCATTTTTTTCAACCCCTCTTTCATCAAAGATTTTCCAGTCCAGTATAGAAATGTACTAGAATGCTTATATAATAACATAAAAAACTAAAAAAGTCAATGAGTTAAGATTTCGAAAAAAGAAAAAAGCTCCAGAATTGAAGCTTTTCGATATAATTTCAATTGGTGGGTGATTAGGGACTCGAACCCCAGACCCTCTCGGTGTAAACGAGATGCTCTAGCCAACTGAGCTAATCACCCGAACAATTACCATTTTAGCAGACTCTTTTTGTAAAGTCAACAACTTTTTTTCGTTTTTTTGAAAAAATGTTAAAGTTATGCTAAAATGTTTCTAAATAAATGTGTGTAATTGAAAGGTAAAATAAAAAATAATGGATACAAGAAAGCCTAACGGAGTTGGTAGGAAATATGAAAAATATGCGAAAAATAAAAAACATGAAGGTGAAGACTATAATTTTTATGACAGAGCAATGTGTGATAATTCGATTATTGAAGAATTCAACCATTTTGTGCTAGTCGAAAATTTATTCCCGTATCAGATCTGGGATGGCTTTGAAGTTGAGAAACACTTACTCCTAATTCCAAAGAGATTCACTGAAACGATTAGTAATTTTTCGCAAGCAGAAAGAGAAGAGTATTTTGAAATTTTGTCAAAATATGAAGCTCAGGGTTTTTCAATTTATGCTCGTGCGGCGCAAAATGTTCGAAAAACCGTTAAGCATCAGCATACGCATTTGATAACTTTAAATTATGATCGGCGAGTGAACTGGCTATTTAATATTGCGAATAAAATTCTTTGGTGGGGTAACTTCTCTAAATAGTTTGGTTGATTTTTTTGGAAAAAAATGGTAGAATATTGAAAGTTTTATAATAATTTTTTAAGAGAAAGAAAATATGAAATCAGAAAATATTCGAAATGTAGCGATTATTGCTCACGTTGACCATGGAAAAACCACTTTAGTGGACGGACTTTTAAAGCAGAGTAATACATTCCGTGAAAATCAGGCTGAAATGAGTCAAACACTCCTAATGGACTCTGGAGATCAGGAGTCGGAGCGCGGAATTACTATTACCGCAAAACAAACCTCAATTTATTATGGGGATTATAAAATTAATATTATCGATACACCAGGGCACGCAGATTTTTCTGGTGAGGTTGAACGCACACTAAATATGGCTGACGGTGTTATCTTGGTTGTGGATGCTCAAGAAGGACCAATGCCTCAAACGAAATTTGTGCTTTCGAAAGCTCTTGAGCTTGGTTCAAAACCTATTGTAGTTGTAAATAAAATCGATAAACCTGCGCGTCGAATCGCTGAAGTTAATGATGAAGTATCAGATCTATTCTTAGAGCTAGCAACGAATGACGATCAGCTTCTTTACCCAACTTATTATGCGATTGGGCGTGATGGTAAAGCTTGGCCTGAGGTTCCAGAAAATCCAGAAGCTGAAGCAAATTTCGAACCTATTTTTGAAGCAATTATCAATGAAATTCCAGCACCAAAAGTTGATGTTGACGGTGATTTTCAATTGCTTATAACTTCTTTAACATACGATAGTTTTTTGGGTAAATATGCTATTGGGCGAATCTCTCGCGGAAAAGTTAAAGCCGGAGAACAAATTGCTTTAATTAAGCGTGATGGAACTGTTAAAAAGTCAAAAATCGATAAGCTTTTTGCGTATCGAGGGCTTCATCGTGAAGAAATTACAGAGGCTTTTGCGGGTGATATTGTTGCAATTACAGGTGTTGGTGAAGCTGAAATTGGTGAAACTTTAGCCGATGTGAATAATCCTGAAGCCCTACCAACAATTGAGGTTGAAAAACCAACACTTTCGATGTATCTTGGACCAAATACAAGTCCAATGAAAGGTCGTGAAGGTGAATTTACAACTTCTCGTCAGATTGGTGATAGGTTAAAGAAAGAACTTGAGACAAATGTTTCACTTCAAGTTAAAGAAGATGGAATTGGCTTTATTGTTTCTGGCCGCGGTGAGTTGCACCTTTCAGTTTTAATTGAAACTTTACGCCGTGAAGGATTTGAGTTCGAAGTTGGTCGTCCGCAAGTAGTGACAATTCAAGAAGATGGTATTGAGAAAGAACCAGTTGAAGAATTGATCATTGAGGTTGCTCCAGAATTTGTGGGTGCAGTAAGCCAAGAAATGGGAACTCGCCGAGCAGAAATGCGTTCACAAGAGAGTTTGCCAACAGGTGCGACACGATTAATGTATATCATCACTACTCGAGCTATGATTGGGCTTCGAAACTTAATGCTAACCGCAACAAAAGGTACTATCATTATGAATAGCTTACCTCACGGTTATCAAGAGATGGGAACAAAAATCCCTTCTAGCCGAAATGGAGTTTTGATTGCTTTCGAAAAAGGAACTTCAACGCCATACGCGCTCCAAAGTGCGGAAAGCCGTGGAGAATTGTTTATCGGTCCAGGAACTGAAGTTTATGCCGGAATGATTGTTGGATTAAACAACCGCCAAGAAGATCTTGAAATTAATGTCGTGAAAGAAAAACATCTTACAAATATGCGTTCGAAATCTTCTGATGGCGCGGTTCAACTAACTCCGTATACTAATTTAAGCCTTGAGCAATGTATTGATTTTATTGAAGACGATGAATTGCTTGAAGTTACACCACAGAATTTGCGACTTCGAAAACGATATCTAGATTCGATTGAGCGTAAGCGCATGGCAAAAGCTGTAAAGTAAAGACTTGACAATTTAATAAAAACATTTAAAAATCGCCCCAATGATAGGAGGGCGATTTTTTGTTTTTCGAAAGCCTTAACTATTTTTCGCGACTTGTTCGTACGTTTACTGAGTAAGCGTCTTCAGATTGATTAACTCGAATAACTTTAAACAAAATATTTCCTTTCTATAATCATTTTTTGTTTTTATATTTTTATTTTTGGATGATTATGTTCATATAATAACATATTAAAAACAAAATGTCAATACTTTTTTCAAAAAACATTAAAATATTGAATTTTAAACTTAAACGTGATAAAATTAAATTAAAATTTGCAAAATAAAAAAGGAAACATATGTTTAACAAAAAAACTATTAATGATATTGATGTGCGTGGAAAGGTTGTCCTAGTTCGCACAGACTATAATGTCCCAATTGAATATTCTGAAAATGGTGAGGCGAATATTTTGAATGATTTTAGAATTAAATCAAGCTTACCAACACTTAAAAACCTTATTGAGCGAGGTGCTCGAAAAATTATTATTATTTCACACATGGGTAGACCGAAGGAGGTTGAAGGAATTTCGGATTTGGATGAGCTTGAGCATCTGCCTAATGGGTCTAGAAAATATTCACTACGACCAGTTTTTAATCATTTAAGGGAACTTTTAGAGGCTGAAGATTTGAACTTTCCGATGAATTTTCATACGACGCCAATTTTTCCACGTACGCGGTATTCAGTTTCTATGAAGGACGCTGACGATGATTATAAAATTGAGATGCTTGAGAATTTACGCTTTTCGAAAGGTGAAAAATCTAATTCGGCAGATTTTACAGATGCGCTATTGCAGGTTACGGAGGCGGATTTGTTTGTTCAGGATGGTTTCGGTGTTATTCATCGAGAACATACTTCAACGAGCGGAATCGCAAAAAAACTTCCAAGCGTGGCTGGACTATTGCTCGAAAAGGAATATTTAACTATTTCAGAAGCCTTTAGAAACCCTAAAAGGCCGTTTGTTGCAGTTATGGGTGGCGCTAAAATTTCAGATAAACTGCCTTTAATTGAAAAGTTTGTTGAGCGTGCAGATAAAATTATTGTAGCTGGCGCAATTGCAAATACTTTTTTGAAGTATCTTAATGTTAAGGTTGGAAAAAGTCGAATTGAAGATGGTCAAAAGGAAGTTATCGAACAGATTTTTAGATTGGCGGAGAAGAAGGTTGGTTTTGAAGGCCTTCGAGAATTTATTATTTTACCAGAAGAAGTTGCTGTAGCGAAAGAATTTTCGAAAGATGCTGAACGAGTCGAAAAACGAGTTGTCTCTGTTGCTGAAGATGAAACGATTTTAGATTTAGGTGAAAAGGCGATTCAAAAGCTTGAGGGTGAAATTTCGAAAGCTAAAATGGTCGTTTGGAACGGAACCGTTGGTTATGCTGAGTTTGAGAATTTTGCCGAAGGCTCACGCCGAACATGTTTGCAAATTTCGAAATCTACAAGAGATAATGGTATGAAGTCAATTGTCGGTGGCGGCGATACGTCGGCTTTCGCGCTAAATTGGTCAAATCAAAATCCTGAAATTGCTGATTTCTCACTAATTTCAACTGGCGGTGGCGCGGCTCTAGAGTTAATGAGTGGCGAAATTTTACCGGGATTTGAAGTTCTGGAAGATAAAGCATAAGAATTTACAAAAATAAAATAAAATGTTAAAATAAGGGTATTATGAACAAAAAACTTGTTATCGCCAACTGGAAAATGAATTTAAATATGCAAGAGTCAAGTATTTTCTTGCATAAATTAAGTGAAAAAGTTCAAGCTCATCGTGGGATGGAAATTATTCTTGCGCCGTCAACTTTTACGCTTCAATCTTTAAGTCTGCAAATCAATCATCGTCAATTTAAACTTGCTGCTCAGAATTTCTATTGGCGCGACCATGGCGCTTTCACCGGTGAAGTTTCGATTTCTCAACTTCGAGGAATTGTACAATATGCGCTTGTTGGACATTCTGAGAGGCGGAATATTTTTCACGAAACAGATAAAGATATTCGTGCAAAAGTTGCAGCAGCTATCAGGAATAATATTCGCCCGATTCTCTGTATTGGTGAAACCTCAGACGAACGGAATCATGACGAAACGAATCTAGTATTAAACGATCAGCTACTAGGTGGACTTGCGAATGTTTCGAGTGAAGATATTTCGAAAGTTATCATCGCCTATGAACCAGTTTGGGCGATTGGAACTGGAGTAAATGCTAATCCAGATGATGTTCGAAAAGCTGTAAAAACTATCAGAAATCAAATTAAAAATTTGTATGGAGCAAAAACCGCCGAAGAGATTCAAGTGGTTTATGGTGGAAGTGTTCAACCAGAATTTGCGACAGATTATGCTAAAATTAAAGGTGTTGACGGGTTGTTAATTGGCGGTGCAAGCCTAAGTGTTGAAAAATTTGCACAAATTACTCAAAAGGTTTTTGAAACAATAAAATAAAAGGAAAAATATGCGAGATATAGATTTTGAAGAATTAGATAAAGCGGTTGGAAGCTATCTTGAAAACGGTGTTGTGCCAAATTCAAAAGAGGAAAATAATGAGGCTTTTTCAAAAATTGAGAACCAGATTGAGTATTCGCGCGAGCAACAAAAAATGGTTTTTGCACGAAAAGCCCCGCAACCAGCCAACCAGCTTCACTATAATAATGAAAAAAAGCAAATTCGAAATATTAAAAAAGTTAGTGAAAATCCAAAAAATGAGAAGAAAGTCATCTCTGGAAAGCCAAAAGTTCGCATTTTGGATGATTTTAGTGCACCAGTTCTGCCAGAACATCGTCGAGGCAATTTTAGCACGCCATTCTCAGCAAAAGAAGAAAAAGTTGCCTTCGAAAGTCCAATTTTGGAAACTTATGGTGGTGAAAAGCTAGTTCGAAATATTAAAAAGCTTGAAAATTCGCCAATTCGAAAAAAAAATGTTTTGAAAAACGAAAAAACTCAAGTTAAAATGGGGATTAGAACTCAACCTCAGGAAGATGAAATTAAGCCTATTTTAGGTCAAAAAACTACCACTTCGAATCGTGCAGAATTTTACGCTGGTGTTTATCGGATCGGTGATGATGACAATAAACTTCGAGTTTTCCATGGTGAGCGTGCAGTTGAAATCCCTGAGCAAAGGTCTTCTGGCTTGGCTTTTGAACATCTAAAATTAGAAAACGAGTCGGAAAGAGTTATGCCAGAAATTTCGAGCTTGAAAGCTAGCGATAAGACAATTACGCCGCCTAATGATTTTAAGGAAATCCAAAAGGAAATTGAGGGTGGGGTTGAAGCTGAGATTTCGAAAATTGAAGTTAAGACTAATCTAAAAAAACAGACAGAACGAATAGAAGAAAAAAATGAGAAAAAAATAGAAATTTTCAAGATTGATGAGAAGGCTAACGAAACTACTGATCAAGAGGAAGTTTCAGGAAAAATAATAATTCAGCCGGTTGATGAGTCTGAAAAGCCAAAGACACTTTTTTTGCAAAATCCGCAAATTGAAAAAAGACCGTTAGGTATGAACCATAATCGAGCAGAAAGTTTTGAATTCAAGAGGCCAGCTTCAAATCATGAACAAAAACCAACAGCAATTATAAAAGAGCTTAGGCAGGCAAAACTATCTGCGCCAATTCTTTCGAGTGATGAATATTCTACACCAGTCAAGCATAGAAAGAAATCTGGTTGGGGGGTTGTGTTGGCGATATTTGCAATATTGTTGCTAGGAGCGGGTGCTGGGTTTGTGGCGTATTTGGTGGCATTTCAATAAGATTTTGGATTAAGGTACTAAAAACCACTTTTCTAAAGTTGAAAGGTGGTTTTATTCAGTGTAGAAAGAAAAGGCTAATATGTGTTAACTTTTGAAATAGCTAATTGTAGATATATTAAATTATTTATTTGAAATGGTGAATATAAGTGTATTAATAGGAAATCCACTCATATATGTACCTATAAGATATGGATTTTAAAATATTAAAATATAGTTTTAAAAAGCAACAATTTGCTAAAAAGGCTAAAATTTGATAAAATGAAAGAATATGAATGCACAAGAAATCCGAAAAGCTTATTTAGAATTTTGTCAAAAAAATGGTCACGAAATAATTGAGAGGGCTTCTTTAATCTTAAAAGATGACCCAACAACTTTATTCACAGGAAGTGGAATGCAGCCACTTTTGCCATATCTTTTGGGTGAAAAACACCCAAAAGGCGCGCGATTAACAGACAGTCAAACATGTTTGCGTGCACAGGATATTGATGATGTTGGCGATAATAGGCACACAACTTTTTTTGAAATGTTGGGAAATTGGTCTCTCGGCGATTACTTTAAAGAGCAACAAATTCGGCAATTTTTTGAGTTTTTAACAGATGTGGTTGGTCTAGATCCTTCAAAGATATACGTATCTTGTTTTATTGGAAATAAAAAATATAATATTCCTCGTGATGATGAGTCTGCAAAAATTTGGCAAAAGGTTTTTGCGGAAAAAGGAATTGATGCGAAAATTGTTGAGCTTGATACTGCCGAAAATGGTGACAAGCTTGGTCTTCAAGGTGGTCGAATATTCTTTTATAACGATAAAGAAAACTGGTGGAGTCGTGGTGGTGGATTAGATACTACACCAATTGGGGATCCATGTGGTCCAGACTCCGAAGTGTTTTATGATTTCGGTGAAGAAAATCATGATGCTAGCTTTGGAGAGGCTCACCCTGCAAGCGATAGCGGTCGATTTATGGAAATTGGCAACCAGGTATTTATGCAATATCGTCGCCTTGAAGATGGTTCTTTTGAACCTCTTGAGCACAAGAATGTTGATTTTGGCGGAGGGTTAGAGCGAATCGCCGCGGCCAAAATTGATAGCCCAGATGTTTTCCAGATTAGTTTAATGCAGCCAATTATTGAAAAAATTGAAGAAATAAGTAGTAAAAAATATGATGAAAACACTGCTTCAATGCGCGTAATTGCAGATCATCTTCGAAGTGCGGCTTTTTTGGCGGTTGATGGATGCACGCCTTCAAACAAAGAGCAAGGCTATGTTATGCGAAAGTTTATTCGTCGCGCAATGGCTAAAGCTTTCGATTTAGGAATTGAAGATAATTTCGTGGAACAAATCATTCCAGTTATTGTTGATATTTATGCTCCAGATTATCAAGAAGTTGCTGAAAAGGGTGATGAAATTATTGCTGTAATGGTGAAGGAAGAAAAAGCCTTCCGTCGAACTCTTCGAAAAGGATTGCGTGAACTTGAGAAGTTTTCAAAAGATGGATTAACGGGCGTAGAACTATTTCAATTGTATGACACTTTTGGTTTTCCGCTTGAGCTCTCTACCGAAGAAGCTGTTCGTCGAAACATTTCTCTTTCAGAAAATTGGCAGGAAGAATTCAACGCTAAGATGAAAGAACAGCGTGAACGTTCACAGACAGCTTCAAAAGGCAAATTTAAAGGTGGGCTTGAAGGTCAAACTCTTGAACATCGCAAACTTCACACAGCTACACATTTAATGAATGCGGCTTTGCATAATATGTTTGAAGGACAAATTGCGCAAAAGGGTTCAAATATCAATACGGATCGGTTACGATTTGACTTTACATTTGACCGCAAGCTGACAGATGAAGAGAAAAAGCAAATTGAAGATACTGTGAATGAGCAAATTTCTAAAGGTCTAGATGTTTCTTGGGCGGAATATCCAACAGATTATGCGCTAAATGAACTAAAAGCAATTGGCGTTTTTGGTGATAAATATGGTGAAACTGTCAAAGTTTACACGATGAAGGCTGAAGGTGAAAAACCTTTTAGCGTAGAAATTTGTGGCGGTCCACATGTCAATAATACTAAAGAAATAGCAGAGGGCGGTAAAAAATTCAAAATCGTTAAAGAACAATCTTCAAGTGCTGGAGTGCGTCGAATTAAAGCGGTCCTTCAATAAAAGAATAAGTGTACTATATGTACACTTATTTAGTATAAAAATTTGCAAAAAAAGCATAAAAGCTTTATAATAGTTTTAAGATGTTATTCAAGAATAAACAAAGAGAAGATTTAAACGATAACCATATCGTTGCGCTTGATATCGGAACCGAATTTGTAAAGGCCCTTGTGGCTGAGATTCATGATGATGATATTCGTGTGATCGGTGTTGGTCGTGCGAGGCAAGAGGTTTCTGATATGCATTCAGGCGCTATTGCTGATATTGCGAGCGTTGTTCAGAACTGTGAAGCTGCACTAATTGAAGCAGAAGATCAAGCGGAAATTCAAGCAAAAAAGGCTGTAATAGGAATAGCTGGAGAGTTGGTTAAGGGCGCGACAAACACTATAAAATATCGTCGACCTCAACCAAATCGACCGCTTGATGAGGCGGAGATGGAATTTATTATCGATAAAATTCAAGAACGCGCTCAGCTTAAGGCACAGAGAGAAATTGCTCTCGAAACAGGAAATCAAGAGGCTGAAATTAAGCTAGTTAACTCTGCGATTGTGGGTATTCATATAGATGGATATAAAGTTTCAAATCCAATTGGTTTTCAAGGTAAAGATGTCTCAATCCAGATATATACAGCTTTTGCACCAACGGTTCATATTGGTGCTATTGAACGTGTTGCAAATGAGCTGGCTCTTGATTTAATTGCAGTTGCTGCTGAACCTTTTGCGGTAGCTAGAAGTGTTGTTGGATCAGATTCTTCAAGTAGTTTCACGGCTATTTTGGCTGATGTAGGTGGTGGAACGACAGATATTGCAGTTGTTAATGACGGCGGTGTTGAAGGCACTAAGATGTTTGGGATCGGCGGAAGAAGTTTTACTAATCAGATTGCTAATGAAATGGGGCTGTCATACAAAAATGCTGAAAAGCTTAAAGTTAACCTTTCAAACGATAAACTTAAGTCTAATATTGCGCAACAAGCAATGGATGCAATCGAAAATACTCTTGATGTTTGGGTTTCGGGTGTTGAACTTGCTTTAAGTGATTTTGAAAATATTGATTATCTTCCTTCGAGAATTTTGCTTTGTGGCGGTGGGTCTAGCCTAGAGTCTTTGACTGAGCGTCTCGAAAATAGTGACTGGTGGAAAGAGTTGCCATTCAATAAAAAACCTACGGTTAAACACATAAAACCAGAAGAAGTCTCTGGCGTTGTAGATGAATCTGGAAAAATAAACGACCATACATTTATTACTGCAATGGGACTATTGCGAGTCGGTTACGACACTTATAGTTGTGATGAAAATGCGAGTGAAAATTTCAGAGATAAGCTAAATAGAATTTTGCGAACTTAAAGAGGTAGAAAATGAGTGAAAAAACTACAAAAGATGTAATTTATGTTGATGTAGAAGACGATATTACAGATGTTGTAAATAAAATAAAATCTTCGAAAGAACGGATTATTGCGATTGTCCCACCGAAAAGCTTGGGTGTTTTTCGAAGCGCTGTAAATATCAGGTTACTATCTCGTACCGCCCAGAAAGCCGATAAAAAGATAGTTTTTGTTACAAATAACTCAGCTTTAAAAACTATGTCGGCTGCAGCAAAAATACCTGTAGCAAAAACATTGCAAAGTAAGCCTGAAATTCCAGAAATTGATATTCTTGAGGTTGATGGTGATGATGTTATTGATGGTGAAAGCTTGCCAATTTCGGAATTTAGCGGTCCGACTTCTGATGAGAAAGAGGCTGAAATTCTTGAAGGAATTGATATTGATGATAATAAGAATTTTAATAAGATTAATCCAGAGCTTAAAAAAGAGAAGAGTAATAAATCTAGAAAAGGATCGAAAGTTCCAGATTTTTCAAAGTTTCGAAAAAAAATTCTCATTATTAGTGGGGTATTTTCTGTATTTTTAGTATTTATAATTTGGGCAATATTCTTTGCTCCATTTGCGGATATCACGATTGCTGCAAAAACCTCGACTACTAACGTAAAAGGTGTTGCTTTGATTTCCAATAGCGCAAGTGAAAAATCGTTGCTTTCAAAAACTGAAACTATTGAAAAAAATCATGAAATTACTTTTGAAGCTACTGGAACTCGTGAAGAAGGTGAAGCGGCTTCGGGAACTTTAAATCTTTCTCAAAGTGGTGATAGTGATCCTGTTACTGTGGCACAAGGCTCTGCATTTTCAGCTGGGCAATGTAATTTTATTACAACCTCGGCTGTTACTATTCCAGGAGTAAAGATTAAAGGCGGTGTAATTTCTAATGGAAAAGCGAGTGTTAAAATTAAAGCGACAACTATCGGCGAGCAATGTAATCTACCAGCACAAGAGTATGTTTCGTCAATTAAGGGTGTTTCAGCAAGTGGTGGTCAGCTTTCAGGTGGTTCGAAAAAAACTTTAAAAGTTGTTTCGCAAAATGATATAAATGCAGCAAAAGCTAAAATCAACACAGAAAATGCAGATTCTATTAAGAGTTCTCTAAAAGCTAAATTCGGTTCAGATTATACTGTACTGAACGATAGTTTCTCCGTAAAAGATGGTGAGATTTCTTCTTCTGTTGCCGTCAATCAAGAGGCTCCAGATGGTAAGGCTACATTAAAAGCAACTTCTTTATATTCAATCATGGCAATTGAAAATAGAAGTATTGAAAGAATTATCTCTTCTCTTGCTAAAAATAAAATAGGTGACTTAAATAATCAAAAAATTTATGATTATGGCTTGAAAGATGTATCGTTTTCGAAATTTAGTGGTAATAGTGTAGAAATCTCATCAAATGTGAAAATTGGCCCAGCTATTGATATAGACAGCCTTAAGGATAAAATCAAGGGTAAAAAATCTGGCGAGGTTCGAAGCTTGGTTGAGTCGAGTGAGGGCGTCGAGAATGTTGATATAAAATTTCCATTCTTTTGGGTTACAACTGTGCCAAAGGATAATAAAAAGATTAACATCAAATTTACGGTTGATAAATAATGAAATCTTTAAAGTTAATGGCTCTTGATGTTGGTACTAAGAGAATTGGTATCGCTTTGGCTGACTCCTTTATCAAAATAGCCATACCATTTACTACTGTTGAAGTTAATAATGATGTAGATTTTGCAATAAAACAAATTATTGAGATAATTTCGAAAGAAGAAATCGACGTTCTTGTGGTTGGACTGCCACGAAATCAGAGTGGTGAAGAGACCTCACAAACCGTTTATACTAAAGAATTTGTGAAAAATTTTGAATATTCAGTTGATAGAATTGATTTTCAAGACGAAAGCTTGACTAGTATTCAAGCTGAAAATCGACTAAAAAGTTACGGAAAGCCGTATTCAAAAGGGGATATTGATATGAATGCGGCTTCAATTATTTTGCAAGATTATTTGGAGGAGAATTTTTAATGGATGGGATTATAAAACCACCAGTAAATAGAGATAATCAGAAGCCAATAGAAGATCGTGCTGAAAGGGTTATTGAGGAAATATCTAAGCGCGAAAGGGAAACGGCTGCTATTTTAGACACAAAAAATAATAAAAAAAGAGTTTTTCGAAAGAGGATTTTAGTTGTTTTTACAGTTTTATTATTTTGCTTTATTTCTTTTTGCGGAATTTTATTCTTAAGATATAATAGCGCAATAAATTATAAAACTAACGATTCTAAAAAAGTTAATTTCAGTATTAGTAAGGGCGAATCTTTAGATGTGGTTGCTCAGAAATTAGCCGATAAAAAAATAATTATTTCTAAAAATTCGTTTATTTTTTATGCACGAATGAATAATAAACGAAATATTTTAGCTGGCAGTTATCAGTTGTCTTCAAGTATGACAATTCCTGAGGTTTTGGATATTTTAAATAAAGGTCAAGCTGTTGATAGTTTTAATATTACCTTTTTACCTGGTGGAACGGTAAAAATGGCCAAAAACGCTCTTTTGAAAGCTGGCTATTCGAAAAATGAAATTGATGATGCTTTTTCGAAAGATTATTCCGGGGATTTTTCAACTCTTTTCTCTGGTAAACCAAAAAATACGGATCTTGAAGGATTTCTTTACGGCCAAACTCATAATTTTAAGAAAGGCGCAAAAGTTGAAAATATTTTGCGGAGATATTTTGCAGACTTTGAAGCGAAAATTAAAGAATTAAACCTTGAGAATAAATTCAAGCAAAAAGGTTTGAGTTTATATGAAGGAATCACACTTTCTTCAATTGTTCAGAAAGAAACCTTGAGTGATTTCGAAGATCAACAAAAAGTTGCAGGTGTTTTTTACAACAGAATTAAAGCTGGGATGACGCTTGGCTCGGACGTAACTTATCAATATATTGCAGATAAATCCGGAGTTGCAAGAACTCCAGATTTGGACAGCCCGTATAATCTTCGAAAGTATAAAGGACTAACTCCTACTCCTATTGCGACACCTGGACTTTCAGCTCTTAGGGCTACAGCTTCACCAGCTGAACATGATTTTTTATTCTTTTTGAGCGGTGACGATGACAAGACTTATTATGGTAGAACAGATATTGAACATCAAAATAATATTAAGAAGTATTGTGCAAAAAAGTGTTTGATTTTATGATTAAGCTTGACAATTTTATAAATATTTGATAATATTTTATATGTAAATTAATATAAAATGATGTTTTGTGAATTTTTATATTAAGGCACCTACCAGAAAATACTTTATAGCATTCGTTTAACTCTATAATATTAATTAAAAAGGTCGACATTATGCTAATTTTTGAAAAGAAAGGGTATTATTAAGGTAGTGCATCACAGTAATGTGTTTGCGGGAGAAAGATTATTTGTAGTCAAAGACAAGGAGTTAAATCTCCTAAGATTGAAATCATACAGAATAGAAATAATAAAGTTTCTAATTCTACTTTTTCAAAGATAATTAATATACTAAGTTTAAAATCAACTGTTGTTTATTCTTCTATTTTTATTATTGTGGTTATGGTTGCTGTATTTGGCGGTGATCAACCAGAATTTAGAACCTCAACCTTAAATAACCAAATAAATTTGAGTGTATCTGAAAATAACGCTCAAAATAACAATAATACTGAAAAATATTCAGTAGCAGATAAGGTTACTGAATCTGGTGTTATAGCCGATCTTGCGGAATCCGCCGATTTAGCAGTTGCGCCTTCTGCGGCAAGTCTTTCGACGTCTACTGCTATACTCCAGGATTCGCCCCAGGTTACTGTTTCTGTTGAGAAACCTAAAGTTCTTGAAGTTTCTTCCGAGAAGCGTGAAATCGTTAAATATACTACAACTTCAGAAGAGGTTATTCAAGAAATTGCCGATAAATATGGTATTACTGCTCAAACTGTTAAGTGGGTTAACGGCCTGAAGGGTGATAAAGTTGAAGCTGGTAAGGAGCTAAGAATCCTACCTGTGGACGGAATTGTTTATAAAATTAAATCTGGTGATAGTATAAAATCGCTATCAGAAAAATACCAAGCTAATTTGGAGAGGTTAATTTCTTATAATAAGCTTAAAGATGGAGAAGAACTTAAAGAAGGTGTTGAAATTGTTATTCCAGGTGGTATTTTGCCCGAAGAGGAGCGACCAGATTATAATCCTAGGTCTAAGGTATTTTCAAATTATGTAGCCTCAAAATCTCGAAGCTCTCTGGAATCTGGAAGCATATCATCGGTTTCGTTATCTTCTAATTATAA
>JABCOZ020000031.1 GCA_013333405.2 Candidatus Saccharimonadota bacterium
AACTTACAATTTCTCTTGGAGCCGAGGAGTTGAAAGCTGCTGAGCAAGTTGCGCTAACAAAGCTCGCTAAAGAAGTTAAAATCGAAGGTTTTCGAAAAGGAAAAGCGCCACTTGAAATGGTCGTTGCACAAGTTGACACGAATTTACTTAATCAGGAAACACTTGAAAATGCGCTTTCAAAATCTGTTGCTGAGGCATTCTTGAAAGAAAAAGTTCAAGCAATTAATCGCCCAGAAGTTGATGTTAAAAAGTTTGTTCCTGGAACCGAGCTGGAATTTACTGCAACTACAGAAATTATGCCAAAAGTTGAACTTGGCGACTATAAAAAATTAGGTGTAAAAAAAGAAGCTATAAAAGTTTCGAAAAAAGAAGTAAAAGAAACAATTGAGAGAATTTTAAAGAATTTTGCCGAAAAGAAAAAAGTTGAGCGTGAGGCAAAAAATGGTGATGAGATTATTATTGACTTTTTAGGTAAAAAAGATGGTGTTGCTTTTGATGGTGGAAAAGCTGAAAAATTTCCGCTTGAACTTGGCTCGAAATCTTTCATTCCTGGGTTCGAAGAAGGTTTGATTGGCAAAAAAGCTGGCGATGAACTTTCACTTGATTTGGAGTTTCCAAAAGATTACCACGCAAAAGACTTGGCTGGCGCAAAAGTTGTTTTTGAAGTGAAAATTCACGAAGTTCGAGAAAATGTTGAGCCAGAAATTAATGAAGAATTTCTTTCGAAATTAGGTGATTTCAAAACTAAAGAAGAATTTGAAAAACAGATTGAAGAAGATTTAAAAACCCAAAAACAAGCTGAAGTAGACGAAAAATTCAAAGATGAGCTTGTTAAAAAATTGGCAGAAGTTTCAAAAGTTCCTGTGCCAGAAATCTTGCTCGAAGATCAAAAGCGCAGTATTGAAATGGATATGCAACAAAATTTAATGTACTCTGGTCTTTCACTTGAAGATTATCTTGAAAGAATGGGCAAAACTCGTGAAGAATGGCTCGAAAAAGATGTTAAAGAAGTGGCTGAAATGCGCGTAAAATCTGGATTATCCTTAGCCGAATTATCTAAAGTCGAAAAAGTTGAATCAAGTATTGAAGAACTTGACGCTCGAATCACACAACTTAAAGAGCAATACGGAAACAGCAAAGAAGTTCAGAAACAGCTTTCATCGGATGATGTTCGCCGAAACTTAGCAAATCAGATTTTAACCGAAAAAACAATTGATTTATTGGTAAAATTTAATTCATAGTTTTAAAAAGTTTTATAAAAACAGGCTCGGAAGGGCTTGTTTTTGCTTATGCTTTATTTTATAATAGTTATAGTTAGCACATTTGGAGGTGGTTTTATGATTTCTTTAGAAGAAGCCGCAAAAGATACAACGCTTGATTCAAAAAACTTGACACTTGTTTATAAGCGAATTATTTTGTCAATTCGAGTAATTGATTGGAAAGGCTTATTTTCTTATAATTTGCGAGACAGTTTTACGGCTGAAGACTTAAAGCTTGATTATTCAGGATTATTAATTCCTGAAAGGGGAATTTCTCCCGACGAACCATCGGTTTCTTTTAGCTTTTTAATTAATGACAATAATTTTGAAATAACAGAATGCTCAAAATTAGAAATCCGTAAGAGTATCGAAAAGATCCTTCATGATTGTTTGGGTTACAACCCTTTTAAACCTATTAAAGAAATTAAAATTGGTGGAAAGTATAAGCACTATAATGGTAAAGAATACGAAATTTTAAGTATTTCTCATCACACAGAGCAAGATGAGGTACTCGTGAATTACTGCGAAATTGGGAATAGTGAAATCTGGTCGCAGCCAAAAGAGATATTTATGGACGGAAGATTTCAACCAATAGATTAAAATTTTAGCTCGCATTGCGGGCTTTTTTCGTTTTCTGAATATTGTTTTTATTAAACTTATGTTTTAATTATACCATACTTCGCTCAGCAGTCCCATTCTTTTATACAGAGCGATCTACAACTCGCTCTTTTAAATACTTAAATATCACCAATAAATCAGTGGTGTATTTCCAGTTTAATTTGTCTATTCCTGCCTCTACCAATCGGTTGGTGGATAATAATTTTATCAATCAATTCGTTGATAATTTTCGGTGTCAACTTTTCAAGCTGAGTATATTTTCGAATGGTTGTTATAAATTTTTCAATGTTGTGGGCAGATTTCATTTTCACCCCAAGAGTTGTGGTGGTGGTTTGGACTTTTTCCTTCAACTCGGCTTGTTCCGCCTCATAGCTGTCGCACAATTTTTTGAAACGGTCGTCCGCAATTTCACCCAACAGTTGCTTTTTGTAGAGTCGCTGAATGATAGTATCCAACTCTACCATTCGCTGTTCGTTTTTAGTCAGCTGTTTTTGCAGTTCGCTGAACTTCTTGGTTTCTCTGATTTCAAACTTGTCCTTCAAGCGTTGTAATAAATCTGCTTCGTTAATCTGAAACGAGTTTATCAGTTCTTGAAGCTCGTTTAAAATTAGGTCTTCCAATGCTTCTTTACGAAGATATTGACGCCCGAACAAGTATCACCAGCTCGCCCAAAATGGTGACATTTATAATGGTCAAGATTCACACCAGCTTTTTCTTGTGGACAAAAACTGAGTTTATGTCCGTTTTCGCAATAAAGCAAGCCTGCAAACAGATTTTCGTGTCCTGTTTTGTTTTTCCAGTTCTGCCTTTGAATGACTCGCTTGTGTCCCATCATTTTTCTTACAATTTCAAAATCTTCCTTCGAAATAATCGCTTCGTAGCTATCTGGGAAAATCAGCCAATCTTCACGAGGTCTCATGCGACAATTACGCTGTTTGTAGGAAATTTTCGCGGTTTTCAAGTTAATTGTTGAGCCGATATATTCCTCTTTTTCCAATATTTGCCAAATTATCAATAGTTCACTTCTTGAGAAAATAAATTCTGATTTTGAATTTAAGAAAAACCAAGAAAGTGTCGTAACAATGATATTGCGTATCTTGTCTTATGATTCAAATGATGAGTTGGATAAAAAATACAATGGGGAAGATGGCGAGAAAGTATTGGATAAACCTTACTGCAGTAAAATTTGTAAGGGAACGGAAAAAATCCATTTATCCCTCCTGCAATTTCTACAAAAAGATGATTATATAGAGCAAATTTCAATTGTAGAAGGGCAGTTTTCAAGTATTGCAAGCAATGACTACTTTTCGAAATCAGTCGCTTGTCGTAAAATATTAGAGCTTTTTACTTCTCCAACTTACAAGATTATTGAATTCATTGAAAACCCTAACATTGAGAATCGCTGGGAAATTAATGCCAACCAGTTGGAGGAACTCTATAAAAATAAGGAATATGACCGATTTTTAGCGATTTCTTTGGTATTTATTGCCACTTATATCTCGAATTTAGATAAGAAACACCAACCAGAACTTCAGGAAATTGCTTCTTTGCCAGAGGTCTCAAGTGAGATGTTTGATTCTATTTGTCGTGGCAGATGTTTTGACTCTTTTAGACGCAAAATCCGCATCATTCCACGCAAGACAACAAAAGATTTTCTTATCAAAGGTGAAACTGTTTTTGAATCGAAGTTTGTTAATCCAAGGCTGATGGAAGACGGAAAATTGACCTATTCTTTCTCTTTCGAAACAAAAGAGGAGGCTGAAAATCATCATTTGAAGGTTACAATTAACGGAGAAGAGTTGGAAGTTCACTCGAGACTCGATACAAGTTACGACAGCGTCTACCCCTACAAACTGATTCATTCCGTTCACGATATACCACTTCAACGCTGCTACGAAGTAAAATTAGAAGTGAAACAAATCCGCAAATATCCTGTTTTTCAAACCTCTTATCGTTTGACTGCACCCTGCAAAAGTTTTAAAGTTGATGTTAGTGTGATTGGTGAAGATAAAGACGATTGGGTAACTTCGTTTAATATGTTTTCGCAAGCCAGATACCGAGATTCTAAACATAATCGTATTAACACCATACCTGGTAGCAATGCGGACAGTGTTGATATCAACCAGTGGATTTCAGAACGAACGGGTTACTCTTTAAATGTTCGTCCTAAAAGAGACAAATGGCTGGATTACATTCCAGACATTGACAAAACATAAATATTAGTGTATAATAAAGCTATAAAATTTAATATTTTCGCAACTTTCCAGAGCACTTCTGAGAATAGTTAATCCCTTGCATTCGGTAGAAAATGAAACAATCTACCGAGCAAGCGGTAGAAATCTATTTTTAGAGGTAACTCACATGTATTCAAAACGCTACAAACAAATCATTTGGAATGATACTGCAGCTAATCCTTATTCAAAAGAGAATCTTGCTCGTAGATTATTGACTTATACCGATGATGCCGAGAAAATTCAAGCATTAACAGGTTTTAACGAGAAAGAACAAGAAGCCTTAATGGAGAAGAATAGTCAAGCAATAAAAGCTTTTGAGGATTTTCTTCTTCATACGATGGAGTGTCAAAATCAAGGTATTGATTTCAGAAGTTCCAGAAATGGAGCAGATTTAGACAATGCTGTAATGGAAGTTTTATCTTTGTCTGAAGAACAATATGTTTTGCATAAACAAAGTATTCTAAGTCGTTTAGAGCGTAAACGAAATAAGCGTTCTGTTTAACCTAAGACCTACCCTCGTGGGTCTTTTTCATTTCTTTTAAATATCCTCGAATATGTTATAATAGAACTAGAAAATT
Source organism: Candidatus Saccharimonadota bacterium (assembly GCA_013333405.2). Taxonomy (GTDB): domain Bacteria; phylum Patescibacteriota; class Saccharimonadia; order Saccharimonadales; family Saccharimonadaceae; genus Nanogingivalis. The sequence goes on from JABCOZ020000031.1 coordinate 4,690, forward strand.
TGAGAAACCCGAAGGGCACCCTTCCTTTATTATGAATATAATAAAGGAATCCTATCAGCCCTTCACAAAAAATTAAAGAAGGAATATGGTATGGCAGAGCAAGTAACAAATGAAAAAAAGCACCATGAAAGGATGGCAATGAATATTAAAGAGAAGGCTTCTTTGATATGGAATATCGCTGATATTTTACGAGGGCTTTATAAGCCACATGAATACGGTAAGGTTATCCTACCTATGACGGTCATTAAACATTTACATGATACCTTGCTTCCGACAAGAGATGATGTGCTTGCGGTTTCGAAATCAGTGACAAATATCAAGGTCGCTCAAATCAGAGACAGAAAACTAACGGATGCTTCTGGCTATACATTTTATAATACAAGTCGTTTTACGTTTGAGAATTTGCTAAGTGACCCTGAGAATATTTACGACAATTTCAACTCCTTCCTTAATGGTTTTTCTGAAAATGTTAGAGATATTCTTGACAACTTCGAGTTTGATAAAGAGATTTCTAAGATGGCTAATAACGATGCTCTGTTTGCGGTTATTCAAGAGTTTAACAGCAAAAAAGCCTATTTAGGTGCCGATACTATAACTTCGACAGATATGGGCTATATCTTTGAAGAGCTGGTTCGTCGGTTTTCTGAGAGTTACGGAGAGGACGCTGGGGCTCACTTTACAAGTAGGGATATTATTTACCTGATGACAGACCTTCTCCTAATCAATGAAAAACCATCAGATAAACCTATCGTGCGTACGATTTATGACCAGACTATGGGAACATCGCAGATGCTTTCAGCCATGATGGAGCGAATCAAAGCTCTTGATGCTAATGCAGATGCAACAACCTTTGGTCAAGAGTTAAATCCAGGAACCTATGCTATTGCAAAAGCAGACACGATGATTCGTGGAGGAAATCCAGATAATATGGCCTTAGGATCAACTCTCTCAAAAGATGCTTTTTCAGGTTATACTTTTGATTATTTGATATCTAATCCTCCATTTGGTATTGACTGGAAGAAAGATCAGAGT
>JABCOZ020000032.1 GCA_013333405.2 Candidatus Saccharimonadota bacterium
AAATCAGCTGCGCTCTTAATATCTTATTCTTCACCCGTTGTTAAAATTACATGATAGTCAGTTGAAGGGTTAGTAATCACTAGATCTAGATTATATTCTCGTTCCAAACGCTCACGAACAATATCCATATGAAGAAGTCCAAGAAAGCCAATTCGTACACCAAAACCTAAAACTGGTGAATTCTCTGGTTCGAATTGAAGTGCAGAATCACTTAAACTTAATTTTTCAACCGCATCTTTCAAATCTTGATAATCTTCATTCGAAACTGGGAAAAACCCAGCATAAACAAACGGCTGAACGTTTTGATAACCAGGTAGAGGCTCACTAGCAGGATTTTTCGAAAGAGTTACAGTATCACCAACTTTTGCCTCACGGGTAGTTTTTAAGTTAGTCACAATGTAGCCAATCTCACCCGCACTCATTTTATCGTATGGTGTCATTTTTGGCTGAAGCTTACCAATTTCTAGTGCCAGACCTTTCGAATCTGTCGCCATCATTTTAATTTCTTCGCCCTTTTTTAGCTCACCAGAAAAAATACGCACGTACAAAATTACACCGCGGTAATCATCATAATAACTATCAAAAATTAAAGCTTTTAGTGGTTTCATTAAATCTCCTTTGGTGCAGGAATCTTCTCAATCACCGCATTTAAAACTTCTTCAACACCCATTCCTGTTTTGGCTGAAATATGTAAAATTTCGCTTTCATCACAACCTAAAAGGTTAATAACTTCTTTCGAAACTCGCGGAATATCCGCTGCGGGTAAATCAATTTTATTCAAAACTGGAATAATTTTTAAATCGGCCACCATTGCAAGATAGACATTAGCCAAAGTTTGTGCTTGAATTCCCTGTGAAGCATCTACAACCAAAATCGCACCCTCACAAGCTTGAAGTGAGCGCGAAACTTCATAAGAAAAATCCACGTGTCCCGGGGTATCAATTAAGTTTAGCTCAACACCTTTCCAATTCATCGTCACTGGAGCAAGTTTAATCGTGATTCCTTTTTCCCGTTCCAAATCCATCGAATCCAAAAGTTGTGATTTCATATCACGTTTTTGAACTGTACCCGTAATCTCCATCATTCGATCAGCTAAAGTTGATTTACCGTGATCGATGTGCGCAATAATACAAAAATTTCTAATCTTTTCTAAATTCATAAACTTTCTATATTTTAACAGATTTTTAAAGTTTGGGCAAATTATTTAATCTTAACTTGCACGAAAATCATCTTTTTAATTTGCGAAATAATCGGCTCAGCTTCTTCAAGTTTAAGAATTTTAGCAACAAAAACATAAGTTGCTGAACTTATAAACCCAATAAAAACAAATTTCGGAAATGTCGAGAAAAACCTTAAATCAGAACCTAGTAAAGGTATTCTTACCACTAAAAAATAACAGATAATGCCAGACGCTACACTAGCAATTACCATTCGAAAAATCCCCGATAGAAACTGTACATCAAAAAGTCCATCAATTCTTTTGCGCATCAAAAATAGTAAAATTGCAATTTCAAGAACTGCACCAATCGCCTGTGCCCAAGCTAACCCATAAGCACCGAATTTAAAAATTAAGCTGAAAATTATTGCCAAAACAATATTCAAACCAATTGCAACCAACGAGATATAAAATGGTGTTTTCGTATCTTCCATTGCGTAAAAACTCCTTGCTGCAATATGATAAATCGAACGCGCAAAAATTGAAAGAACAAGAACTCCCAAAAGTCCGGCAATTAAATCATCACCACCGTTCTTAATAAAGCTTACAATGTAGCCACGCAAGAAAAAGAATAAAACTGAAACCGGTAAAGCCAGGAAAATAATCATTCGAAGAGCGGCTTGCAAATCTTTTCGAAAGAGGTCTTTTCGTCCAATTGCTAATCTTTCAGTTAAATTCGGGAAAAACGCTGTAGAAATTGCAACACCGATTAAGTTTACTGGCATCATCTGGAGAGTTAAACTCTGCGAATACGCGCGCACCGTTCCCGAACCCATTCGGCTGGCCATATTAGTTTCGACAATTGAATTAACATAATCCAAACCTTGATCCATCGAACGTGTTGGTAATAGCTTCATAACCTGTTGAAAGCCTTTATTTCGCCAAAAAATTCTAAATTGATATTTGAAATCAACGCCAATTAATCCAATTGCCGCAATCAAAAGCTGGAGAACAGACCCGAAAGCCACACCAATCGCAACGCCCATGATTCCACCTTCAAAAACCTGAACGCCAAAAATATTTATACCATTCGTAAAAAATACTGTTCCGATAATAATACCAATATTATAAATTGCTGGCGCAAGAGCCGAAAAAGTAAACCTTCCTATAGCTTGTTGAATACTTGTAAGTACCGTCGCAATAGCGAAAAGAAAGGGATTGATTGCAATCACGCGCATCATTGAAATCGCCAAAGATCGCGAAGACTCACTTAATCCTGGCCCAACAATATATTTAACTAGAGGTTCAGCAAAAATAATAATTAAAACTGAAGTTACGAGCGTTAATATTGCTAATAAATTAAGAACACTCGTGCTTAATTCCCATGCGGATTTTTTATTTCGATTCGCCATTCGCTGATTAAATACAGGAATAAACGTAACGCTTAATGCACCCGAAACCAAAATAAAAAACATAAAATCAGGAATTGTAAACGCAACCGTATAAGCATCAATTCCATCAGGGTAAGAATCTAGATAATACGAGTTTAACAACCTGTCACGCAAAAAGCCCAACAAGCTCGACAAAAGAGTCGAGCTCGCAAGAATGATCGCTGCAAATTTAACCGTTAGTCGCGAATTTGCTTTCGAAACAATAGATCGAACTTTAGATTTCATAATTAATCGTGAAGTTTTGCTTCCTTAGGCAATTTAGCATCTTTCAAAATTTCTGCAACTTCTTTTTCGTCTAGAGTTTCTTTTTCAAGAAGCGCATCCGTTAAAGCTTTAAGCGGTTTTTTATTCGCTTTAAGAACAGCTGCGGCACGTTCAACAGCTTCTTTAATTAACTTAGCGATTTCAGCATCAATTTTTTCTGCTGTTTTTTCAGAATATGGTCGTTCACGAGTCATCTTATCAAAGAACATTCCTGAATTTTCCTCATGAAATACTTGGTCAAGCAAATCTTCACCCATTCCAAATTCAATAACCATATTACGTGCGATATCCGTTGCATTTCGAAGATCACTTGAAGCACCTGTTGAAATTCCAGCCTCGCCATAAATCAACATTTCAGCCTGACGTCCACCCATTGCGCGCGCCAAGATATCTTTATATTCGAAAATATTTGTATAGCTTCGATCTTCTGGTGGCAAGAACCATGTTACACCACCGGTTCCACCACGCGGAATAATCGTAACCTTATGAACTGGATCTGAATCTGGTAAAACATGTCCAACAACAGCGTGGCCAGCTTCGTGCCAAGCAGTAGTTTCGCGCTCTAGATCGCTCATTACTTTTGATTTTCGTTCTGGTCCGATGGCTACTTTTTCGAAAGCTTCCGTAAGATCATCGTTAGTAATAACATCTCGGTTGTTTCGAGCTGCCAAAATAGCCGCTTCGTTCGCAATATTCGCAAGGTCGGCACCAGCAGAACCAGCTGTCTTTTTAGCAAGCGCATTTAAATCTACTGAATCGTCAACTTTTTTATTCTTGAAATGAACTTTCAAAATTGCCAAACGATCTTTTCTTTCAGGAAGAGCAATTTCAACACGACGGTCAAATCGACCAGGTCGCAAAAGCGCTGGATCAAGAACATCAGCACGGTTTGTTGCTGCAAGAACAATAACACCGGTGTCTTTTTCGAAACCATCCATTTCAACCAAAATTTGGTTCAAAGTCTGTTCGCGCTCGTCATGACCGCCGCCCATTCCTGAACCGCGTTTTCGACCGACAGCATCAATTTCATCAATAAATATAATTGCGGGCGCATTCTTTTTAGCTTTTGAAAATAAATCTCGAACACGTGAAGCACCAACACCAACAAACATTTCCAGAAATTCTGAACCAGAAATCGAGAAAAATGGAACTTTAGCTTCACCAGCAACTGCACGAGCAAGCATTGTTTTACCAGTTCCTGGATTTCCAACCATCAAAACACCACTTGGAATTTTCGCACCCATTTTTTGGTATTTTTTAGGATCTTTTAAGAAATCAACAACTTCATATAAATCTTGTTTTGCATTTTCATTTCCGGCAATATCTTCAAATTTAATTTTCTTTTTATCTTCACCGTAAAGTTTCGCTCGAGATTTCCCAAAGTTCATTGCTTGCGAATTCTGGCCATTCGCCGAACGCATAATCAC
>JABCOZ020000033.1 GCA_013333405.2 Candidatus Saccharimonadota bacterium
AAGCCAATACCGCCCTCAGAACCACGCGCACGCGAAAACGCTAAAGCAGCCTCGCCATCCATATGATAAACTTCACCACTCTTATAGTTAATTTTAGTAAAGAGTCTGAAATTGTTATCGTTTTAGGTAGGGATGGTAGCCGTGGCAATTAGTTTAACTAAAAAACAAATTGAATTATTAAATTTTATAGAGGTTTTCATTGAAGAAACTGGCTATAGTCCAACGTATCGTGAGATTGCTCGCGGTATGGGCTATAAATCAGTAGCGACAGTAGCGAAGCACATAGATAATTTAGTTTTAGCGGGTAAGCTAACTAAATCAGATGGTGGTGAGGCACGTTCAATTTCGATTAAAAAACAGATTTCGGATCTTTACGGTGATGAAAAAGCTGTTCATGATTTTTTGGTCAAAAAGCGAGATTTTTACGCCGAAAATAATCAAAACGAGCAAGCGAGAAAGATTGATGATGCAATTTTGACTTTGTGGTATTAGAATATTGAAAAATTAAGATGTTTATGTTTTAATTATAATTAGTGATGGATATTTTTAAGAGTTTCGAAAAATTTATAACAGGATTTTTAGATTACGACTGGTTTGAACCAATCACAATTATTCTTATTGCAGTTTTTGCAAGTTTTTTATCGCGCAAAATTATCGATTTTGCTTTTAGTGTTCGTAAGAAAACTAAAAAAATAAAGCGTTCCGAAGAACGCTTAAAAAGAAATGAAACAATTTCGAAAATTGCAAAAACTACAGTTGATATTGTTGTCTGGATGACCGCAGCCATAAATTTTCTTAGTTCAATTGGTGTTAATGTAGCATCTTTGATGACCGGTGCTGGTTTGATTGGTGTTGTGGTTGGCCTTGGCGCCCAAACAACAACTCGTGATATTTTAGCAGGATTTTTCATCGTAGGTGAGAACCAATATCGAGTTGGAGATACAATCGAAATTATGGTTGCTGGAAGGCTAATTTCAGGGAAAGTTGAAAATATTTCTTTACGAATTACTCAGGTTCGTGATGCTGATGGAAAGGTCCATACAATTCGAAATGGCGCAAGTGAGGCTGTAACAAATCTTTCTTTTAAATATGCTAATGTTAATTTAATGTTTGGCGTTTCGTATGATACCGATATCGATGTTTTGGAAGAGGTGATAAATAATGTTGGCCTAAAAATGCTTGAAGACCCAGAACTGAAAAGAGATATTATTGAACCAATCGTATTTGTGAGAGTGAATAAATTCTTGGACTCCTCGATGGAAATTAAATGCTTAGGAAGAGTGAAGGCTGGTAAGCAATGGAATGTAGCTGGAATTTTTCGTCGTGAAATTAAAAAAGCTTTTGATGAAAATGATATTGTTTTGCCGTATCCGCAAATGGTTATTCACGATGTAAATCGAATAACCGCAAAAATGAAAAATTCAAAAGCTAGGAATCGCCATGCAAAATATCCAACATCTAAACAAGATAAAAATAAAACCCTTTAAGAGGGTTTTAATATCTGTGGAGATTATTTGGGCATCTTTCGAAATGACCAGCCTCACAAAACAGACAATTTTCTTTGTTACAAGCAGAAAATTTATCTGTTCTATGTGCGAAAGATTGACTTTTTATAGTGTTAAAGCTTGGCTCAATTCGCTGAAATTTTATACTTTGGGCTTGAAGATTTTTGCGCGAATAGTTGCATTCGGCGAGATACATTTCAAAAATTCTATAAATTGGAGAACGGTAGCCTTTTTCGGCTTTGATAAGTAATTCTTCTGGAACGTCTAATTCAACTGTTCGTTTTCGAAATTTGTGCGAAACTCTAATTTTTACCATATTTTCACCTCCAAGGTACTAGGATGTCATTATTATATAATTTTTCTAATAAAAAGTCAATAAAGTTAAATTAATTGATAAAACTTAAGCTTTATGATAAAATTAAAGCATAAACATAAAATAGAGGGAGGGAATATGGGTGAAAAACCGATTCAGGTTAATAGTGAAATCGGAAAACTCAAAACCGTGATTTTACATAGACCAGGAAAAGAACTTGAAGGGCTTACTCCAGAATATTTGGAGCAATTGCTTTTTGATGATATTCCATATTTAGAGGTCGCGCAAGCGGAACATGATGCTTTTGCTGAAACTTTGCGCAGCCGGGGGGTTGAAGTTCTTTATCTTGATCAATTAGCTGCAGAATCACTTTATAACGATGAGATTAAATGGCGTTTTATTTCAGATTTTGTTCGAGCCTCAAAACAGGGAGAACGACACGTTACTCACGCTTTAATGCGTTATTTGGGTGAGTTTGAGCCACTCGATTTAGTTCGAAAACTTATGTCTGGAGTAAAAAAGGATGAAATTAAAACTGAAGAAGATGAGAAAACTCATTTGAACTATTATTTTAAGAGTAATTACCCATTCTTACTTGACCCAATGCCAAACCTTTATTTCACGCGTGATCCAGCCGCAGCAGTTGGAAATGGCTTGACAATCAATAAGATGCGTTATCCAGCACGTCGACGTGAGAGCTTATTTATGGAATATATCATGCGCTATCACCCACGTTTTGCTGCTAAAACTCCTGGTGGAGAAGTGCCAGTTTGGTTTGACCGTTACAATAAATTTAATATGGAAGGCGGCGACGAACTCGTGCTTTCAAGGAACGTGATGGCGATTGGTGTTTCACAACGAACAACTCCTGAAGCTATTGAAAAAGTTGCTTCGAAATTGTTTGAATTTTCAGACTTTAATAAAATTTTAGCGATTCAGATTCCAGTTTCGCACGCATTTATGCACCTCGATACTGTTTTCACAATGATCGATCGAGATAAGTTTACAGTTCACCCTGAAATCCTAGATAAAGATGGCGAATTGAACATTTATATTTTGGAAGACTCTGGTATTCCAGGACAACCAAAAATTACGCATCGAACAAATCTAAAAGAAACCTTGGAAGAAGTTCTTAGCCTTGATCATGTAACTCTAATTCAATGTGGAAATGGCGATCCGATCGCTGCTGCTCGTGAACAATGGAATGATGGTTCAAATACGCTAGCAATTGCACCAGGTGTTGTGGTTACGTATGACCGAAACTATGTAACGGATAAAGCTTTACGCGAAGCTGGTGTTGAAGTGATTGAGATTCAAGGTGCCGAACTTGGCCGCGGTCGAGGAGGTCCACGATGTATGTCAATGCCAATTTGGAGAGAGGAGATTTAATAAATGGCACTAAACTTAAGGAGTCGAAACTTTTTAACACTTTTAGATTTTAAGCCGGAAGAAATTCGACTAATGCTTGATACAGCACACGAATACAAACGTCTAAAACGTGCTGGAATTCCGCACAAAATTCATGAGGGTAAGCAAGTTGCATTGCTTTTCGAAAAAACTTCAACCCGAACTCGAACTGCTTTTACCGTGGCAGCTCGTGATTTAGGAATTCACCCAGAATTTTTAGGCAAAGATGACATTCAAATGGGTAAAAAAGAATCAGTTAAAGATACTGCAATTGTGCTTGGGCGATCATTTGACGGAATCGAATTTCGCGGATTTGCTCATTCAACCGTTGAAGAACTTGCGAAATATGCTGGTGTTCCAGTTTGGAATGGATTGACTGATTTATATCACCCAACTCAAATTTTGGCAGACTTTATGACTATGGAAGAACATCTTGGTTATTTGAAAGGTGCTAAATTGGTTTTTGTTGGTGATGGCCGAAACAACATGGCGAATAGTTTAATGATCGGGGCTGCAAAAATGGGTGTTGATTTTCGAATTGCTGCGCCAAATGAACTTCATCCAGACCAAGCTTTGGTTGAAAAATGTCGTGAGATTGCACATGAAACTGGTGCGAAAATCACAATTACAGATGACCTATATGGTGCTGCTCATGGTGCAGATTTCATCTATACTGACGTGTGGGTTTCAATGGGTGAAGAAGATAAATTTGAAGAGCGAATTCATCAGCTTCGAGGATTCCAAGTTAATACTGCACTTCTTCATGCAACGGGCAACCCAAATGTAAAATTCATGCACTGTTTGCCAGCTTTTCATGACTTAAACACTAAAATCGGTCAGGAAATTTTCGAAAAATATGGCTTGAAAGAAATGGAAGTTACGGACGAGGTTTTCAACTCAAACGCTTCAATTGTGTTTGATGAAGCTGAAAATAGAATGCATACTATTAAGGCAGTGATGGCTCTAACTTTGTAATTTTAGGAGAAAGAAATGGCTATGAAGAAAAAAGCAGAAAAAACTGCTTCAAAAAAGGTTAATAAGATTTCGAAAAAGTTAAAAATGTTTAAATCACCATCAGCTTTTAGTGTTTTGTTTATCATTATCGCGTTGATGGCTGGTTTGACTTGGCTTGTGCCGAGTGGTCGTTACGAAAGATTGGATGATGGAAGTATTAAATCTAACAGCTACATCCAAACTGAAAAACGATTAAAAGTTGTTGAAGAAGTTAAAGATCCGAAAAATGAGATTTCAGCTTCTGATGCTGAAGGTAGGGGCTATAAAAATGCCAAAAAAGATTTTGAAAAAGCTAAAAAAGACAACCAAGATTATTACATTGATTTAAAACAGGGGTTTTGGGATATCTTCTTGTCGCCAATTTATGGAATGGCTAACAAGCTCGATGTGATTGTATTTGTGCTTATCCTTGGTGGATTCTTAGGTGTAGTAATGAAAACCGGTGCGCTTGATTCTGCGATTGGTGGTTTGCTCAAAAAAATGAAGGGCAAGGAGAAATGGATTATTCCAGTTTTGATGACTCTTTTTGCAATTGGTGGAACAACCTATGGTATGCAAGAAGAAGCGGTAGCATTTTATGCATTGATTGTGCCAATTATGATCGCTGCTGGCTACAATGCAATGACTGCTGTAATGGTAATTGTCTTGGGTGCTGGATCTGGAGTTCTAGCTTCAACAGTGAATCCGTTTTCGACCATTATTGCTGCAAACGCTGCTGGTGCAGATTTGCCAAAAATCCTTTTGCCTCAGTTTATTATTTTAGTATTATCCCTAATTGCTTCAATTATATTCACGATGAGATATGCCTCTAGGGTTAAAGATGGTGAATATGCTGAAGACTCGAAAGGAAAACCAGCGGTTAAGGCGATTGATGCTTCGAAAGTTCCAGAATTTACGCTTGAGAGAAAATTCGTTATGGGAATTTTTGGCTTTACATTCTTTCTGATGGTGATCTCACTTGTTCCATGGGAAGACCTACATATAACATTCTTTAAAGATTGGCACGAGTGGCTCGCAACTTTACCTGTTGTTGGTGGGATCTTCGGTTTTGAGCATGCAGTACCATTTGGATCTTGGTATTTTAATGAAATTTCAGCGCTGTTCTTAATCTCAACAATAATGATTAAAATTCTTTATCATGAGGAATTTAAAAAAGATGATGTTTCTGTAACAAATACTTTCCTTGCTGGCTCGGCAGATCTATTGAGTGTTGCTTTAATTATTGCGGTTGCTGCAGCGATTGGCGTTTTAATGCAAGCTGGTGGAATTCAAGATACGATTGTCTATTGGGGCGAAGAACTTCTTCGAAAAGTTCCATCACAGATATTTGGTGTTTTGGCTTATATTTTCTATATCCCAATGTCATTTATCATTCCATCATCTTCTGGTTTAGCGGAGGCTACAATGCCAATTATTGCTCCTGTTGCAGATTTAGCTGGCTCAACCAAAGAAATTGCTGTTGTTGCATTTGCAACTGCATCTGGACTTCTTAATATGATTGCCCCTACGATTGCATCATTAATGGCTGGTTTAGCACTTGCAGGCGTTCCTTATAA
>JABCOZ020000034.1 GCA_013333405.2 Candidatus Saccharimonadota bacterium
GAAAACCTCGCACTATTTTCTTTTAATCTCTTAATTCTGTCATCTAAAGGTGGATGTGTTGAAAATAATCTCTGAAAAAAGCCCTGTTTCATAGGATTGGAAATAAATAAGCTTGCCGTTGTCGAGTTTTGTCTTTCAAGAGGTTTGTTATTTTTTAACTTTTCAAGAGCACTGATTAAGCCATCTGGATATCTAGTTAATGAAACAGCAGTTGCATCAGCCAAAAATTCACGCTGACGAGAAATTGCAAGTCTCGTTATTGTAGCTAAAAGCGGCGAAATTAAAACAAAAAATAGCCCCAATACTAAAGTGATTGGATTTTTCGAATCCTCATCGTCGTCATTCAGAAAAATGAACCTTAAAACAATATCGGAAAGTATCCCAATAACAGCAGTTAAAGCCACTGCCGCCATTGAAACTCGAATATCATAATTCTTAATATGTGAAATTTCATGAGCCATCACGCCTTCAATTTCAACCTTATCCATATTCTCAAGAAGCCCCGTTGTTGCACAGATTACGGAATTCTCAGGATTAGTTCCGGCTGCAAAAGCATTCATTGAAGAATCATTAATAATATAAGGCTTTGGCATTGGTAGGCCAGCAGTAATAGATAATGATTCAACTATTGAATAAAATTCAGGAGCATCTTTTTTTGAGATCGGCTCAGCACCATTCATTTTTAAAGTAATAGCTGTCGAAATCTTATACTGAAATAATACATAAAAAATAGCAAAAATTAGCGTAAAAATAAAAATTGTTAAATCGTCATAGACATAAGAAAAATATAGCCCAACCCCAGAAATAATCGCAATAAATAATGAGAAAATAATCACAGTATTACGCTTATTCTGAGAAATTGAGCTATACATATTTAATAAAACCTCTAAAAAAATAAATTAGAATTTCACTTGAGGTGCAGATTCGACTACTTTTCTATCTTCCACTTCGAAGAATTCCCTCTTTTCGAAACCTAATTTTTTAGCAAAAATATTAGTTGGGAATACTTTAATCTTAATATTGAGGTCTCGAACACCACCATTATAAAATCGGCGCGCACCTTGAATTTTATCTTCAATCTCTTGTTGTTGTTGTTGAAATTGAATAAAACCTTCATTGGCTTTCAATTCTGGATAATTTTCAGCCACAGCGAACAATCGTCCAAGAGCTTGAGTCATTTCACCTTCAGCTTTAGCGGCCGCTACAACATCATTTCCAGCACCCATTAAACCTGCACGCGCAGAACTCACGTTTTCAAAAACTTCCTTTTCGTGTTCGGCGTAACCCTTTACAGTTTCAACAAGGTTTGGAATCAGATCAGCTCGATATTTTAATTGAATAGCTATATCACTCCATGCTTCTTCAACCCGTTCATTTAATCGAACAAGAGCGTTATATTGGCCCCAAACAAATAAACCGATCAACACAGCGATCGCGATAATTATAATAATTGCAATTGGCATTTTTCTTAAATTCTCCTACTATCGTTATTTTGGTGCGCAAGGCGGGAATCGAACCCGCACGACTGTTTAGGTCAAGGGATTTTAAGTCCCTCGCGTCTACCAATTCCGCCACTCGCGCATATTTACATTTTACACGCCCTAACCGTAAAAGTCAAGGCGCGTAATTTTATTTTAAGCTTCGTCTTTATCAAGAAGTGGTGCAATAATCATAATAAACAGAGAAAAAGCACCAAGCACCAGGAACGTAGCCCAAGCTTTACCCATTAGTTCACCTAGGTTATTATCCAACCAAATATTTACTAGGCTGATTAGAGCACAAACCATAGCCGTAAAAATATTAAACCAAATGCAAACTTGTCGAATACTCTTTACTGTCTGGCTATATTTCTTTTTTACTGGAGCTGCTTGAGTATATACTACAGCCTTCTCTGTAGTATCATTCTCTCCTTTTCGAACTTCTACAACCTTCTGATTTTCACTATTCATATCTATTCCTTTGCTTTAATTTTTTGGAGGCACCTACCGGATTTGAACCGGTGTAAACGGTTTTGCAGACCGCTGCGTAACCACTCCGCCAAGGCGCCAAAGTGATATAAAATGATTATACCACATACTTTTTAAAAAATAAACAGTAGCGCTATTTTTTAAAGATTTCTTCTAAACTAATACTTTGTCCCGTTTTCATATCCTTAAAAAAGAATGAGTTTTCCAAGATTTCTCTATCACCAATCACTAAAGTATATTGAACACCTCTCTTATCTGCAAATTTAAAGGCTTTTTTCATATTAAAATTCTCTAACAGAATTTCGACATTTTTACCTTGATTGCGCATTTCATTAGCGATTTCGAAAGATTTTTCCAATTCCTGTTTTCCCATAGGGATTATTAAATATTCCGCTTCTGAGCGTTTATTGAAACTCAAGAGGTTTAAATCTCGCAAGCACCAAAATAATCGCGTTAATCCAATTGAAGCACCCACACCAGGGAGTTTTTCTTTCGAATAATAACTACTTAAATTATCGTATCTTCCACCACTCGAAACCGACCCAATTTGTTTAAAATCATCTAGATTTGTTTCAAAAACCGTTCCGGTGTAATAATCTAATCCTCGAACAATCAGCATGTCAAGCTTAAAATATTGTTCTTGAACACCCATAATTTTCAACAAACTCGAAACTTCAGAAAGTTCCGCTATTCCGTTACTGAAACGTTCATTATTTATCTTTCTTGACATGTCTTTAAGGCTGTTTAGAACCTCTTCGCAAGAGCCAGAAATTTTTATAAATTCAACGATCGCTGAGGATTTTTCGCCCAAATCTAAATCATTTAATTGCTCAGCAAACTCTTCACTTGAAATTTTTTCGGCCCGATCAATTAAAGCCATAATTTCAGAAGATTTATCTTCAATACCTAAACCTTCAATTAAACCGCTTATAATATTTCTATTGCTAATTCGAATCGTAAAATCGCCAAAATTAAGTTCACGAAAGATGTTATAAATCACAGAAATAACTTCGGCATCATAGTTTACGCTCAATTTTTCACGACCAATAACATCAATATCGCATTGATAAAATTCTCGAAAACGACCCCTCTGAGAACGTTCACCTCGATAAACTTTACCTATTTGCGAACGTTTAAATGGAAATTGCAATTGTCCAATATTATCCGCAACATAACGTGCGGTTGGAACAGTCAAATCAAACCGCAAACTTAAATCATTATCACCCTTTTTAAAGCGATATATTTGCTTTTCGGTCTCGCCGCCAGCCTTGGCTAATAAAACTTCAGTTCGTTCAATTGCTGGCGTATCAATTGGCGAAAAACCAAACTTTGCATAATTTAGCTCAATTATATTCTTAATTCGATTAAACTCAATTTGCTCCTCAGGAAGAAGCTCCATCATTCCTGGTAAAGGTTTAGTATTGATCTTCATAAATATTCCTTGTTTCTTCAATTTTATCTTTAAATAGTATCATATTTTAATGTTTTTTTCAATTTTAGAGATTGCATTTTTTGATAATTATTTTCAAAAATGCTATAATATTTTTAATATGAACTATCAGCCAAAAATTCCACTCGCAGAAAAAATGCGCCCGCAAAAACTCAGTGAAGTTATTGGTCAGAAGCACCTAATTGGCGAAAATGGAATTTTACGAAAAATAATCGAAAATAAAGAGCCTATCAGTTTAATTTTTTGGGGGCCAGCTGGAACCGGAAAAACAACATTATCACGAATTCTAGCAAACGAAGTTAATGCCGACTTCATTGAAATGTCCGCCGTAACTAGCGGAAAAAAAGATATCGAAAAAGTTGTTGAACATGCACGCCAAAATTGGAATCTTGGAATTCGAACAATTCTTTTTGTTGATGAAATCCACCGTTTCAACAAATCACAGCAGGATGCTTTTCTTCCTCATATTGAAAGTGGTTTGATAAATCTTATCGGAGCAACTACCGAAAATCCTAGCTTTGAAATTATTACCCCATTAATTTCTCGTAGTCGAATTTTAACTCTTAAACCATTATCTCTTTCTGAAATATCAGAAATAATCACAAAAACACTAGCAAAAATATCACCAAACACAAAAATAGAGAATAACGCCCTAGAACTTCTTGCAAAAATAAGTCATGGTGATGCGCGCACCGCTCTGGGAAATCTTGAGCTTATCTTGAATTTCGAAAAAAAGCACATAACTCTCGAAACTCTCAAAGAATCGATCAATTCTCCGCTTTTAGCTTATGACAAAAACGGCGATGACCATTATGATACAATTTCGGCTTTTATAAAAAGTATGCGCGGAAGCGACGTGGAAGCCGCATGTTTTTATCTTGCCAAAATGTTAAAATCTGGCGAAGACCCAAAATTCATCGCTCGCCGAATGATTATTTTTGCTAGCGAAGATATTGGCCTTGCTGGAAATGGAGCAATCACTTTAGCAAATTCAACTTTTGAAGCAGTGGAAAAAGTTGGCATGCCAGAAGCTAAATATATTCTCTTTCATTGTGCAACCGCACTTTCGAAAAGCAAAAAATCTCGAGAAACGACTGGCCTAATGTATCAATCTTATGAACTCGTTAGAGAGTTTCCATACGCGCAAATACCATTGCATCTTCGAAATTCAACCTCAAAAATCACCAAAGATCTTGGCTACACCAAAGATTATGAATGGAAGGCTGGTTTTCAGCACAAAAAAGGCTTTTTGCCGCAAGAAATAATAGACTTTAAGAAATCAGCTAACAACGACTTTAAGAATTTAAAACAAGCCGAATGATCTCATGAAATTTCTAAAAAGCTAAAAGATTAACTCTCTAAATCCGGTAAAACATTTTCAAGCCACAGTTTAATATCTTCCAAAATAAATTGCTCTTGCGTATTTAAATTCTCTCTTGTTGCAGCTTCTTGAAATTCTTTCATAAATTTTGGAAGCATTTTTTTCAAATTTTTCGCACGATATTCTTCCCATAACTCTTTTTCTTGAGAACTCAAACTCTTTGGGAAGCTTCTAGCTTTATAGTGAAGCAACAAGCCGTTTAATCGTTCGTCATTAAAGTCAGGGTGAAAATCAGCCAACTCTCGAGCGGTAGAATTTCGAACAGCCTCGGCTTTAATTTCATCACTTCTCGACAAAAAGCCCTCAAAAAGTCGAGCCTCAGGAGATAAGCTAATATTTTCATGTCGTTCTTTCGAAATTTCATCTCTCTTTTCGAAAGCAGATCGAATATTTTCTGCAAAATGAGGATTTTTTCGCAATAAGTCTAAGTTTTTTTGAATATCCGCCAATTTAAGATTTAACCTTTCTTGATTCTCCTCGTTCAAAACACCAATTGGCGCAACTGCTGGACATTTGTCGTATTGTAAAATTTTTACCGCAATCGGCTTAAAGTCTGCTTGCGAACGAGTTTCGAAATCTGCCGTAATGTTCTCTAAAATTTGTTCAGCGCTCCAATCAAGAAAATCTTCTGGAGAAAAGCGTAAATCCCAAACAATCACATTTTTGTTCTTAGCTGGAGCAATTGGAAAAGCGGCTGTAGTTTTTTCAAACTCAACTTTAAAACGACCTGACGTATATAAAAAAGGTTTTGGATTTTCAAGATTAATCATTTTTTGAACTTCATTTTTTGAACGCATCTTAAATAAATACTCAAAAATCTGTGGCTGCTTTTCTTCTAATAATCGTGCCACATCTATTAACCCATCAACATCACTTAACGCATCGTGAGCATTCTCGTGAGAAATTCCATTTTCCCTAGTTAAAAGCTCAAGTTTATTTGAGGCAAATTTCTCACCAGTTTCGCTATTCTCGATAAAAGGCCAGTTAATAC
>JABCOZ020000035.1 GCA_013333405.2 Candidatus Saccharimonadota bacterium
AAAAGCCGCCGAAGAGATCCAAAATCAGCTCAAAAAACTTGGTTTTGATGTAAAATTAACAATTATTAATAAAGATGATAAAACGGGAGCTTTTATTCAGTCAATACTTCAGCCAAGAAATTACAGTATTTTGGTTTATGAAATTGACCTTGGCGCTGATCCTGATATATATGCGTTTTGGCACTCTTCTCAAATTGGGCAAAAGGGGTTGAATTTTTCAAATTATAGCGACGTTGTTGCTGATGATCTTCTATTAAATTCAAGAACTGCCCAGAATTTGAATGATAAAAGAGCTCAACTAACTAAGTTTACTCAACGCTGGTTGGCTAATTCCGCTGCAATTGGGCTTGGCCAACCTAAAATAAGCTATGTTTTTCGAAAGTCAGTTCGTCCATACTCGGCAAATAATACGTTTGTAACAGAAGTCAATAGGTATGCTGATGTAATCTATTGGTCGGCTTCAAAATCAAATCTTTACAAAACGCCGTAGTTTTGATATAATTAAAATGGTCTTGCGCGCGTGGCGGAATTGGTAGACGCGCTAGCTTGAGGGGCTAGTGAGCTTCGGCTCGTGGAAGTTCAAGTCTTCTCGTGCGCACCATGCCAGACTTTTTGAAAAATATTCGCGCGCCAGCGCGTTTTTTTATTACCAAGCAAAGCTCGGAGTAAAGGCGAAAATTTAACCTAGCTTATACTACTTTAGTATATTTTATGATATTATATAAAGTGAGAGGAAAAATAATGATTAGAAACGAAGATTTTACAATAAATTATTTAGACAAAATTATTTTTGCGTCCGAGAGACATACTATTGATGAATGGCTGGGTGCATTTAAAAAACTTTCAGAAATCATGAATGAGCTTAATCTTGATCCCGATCTTTACATGCATAGTATGGGTGTAGAAAGCTTAAAAATTAATTTTATAAAAAATGAATCTCTAATCATCAATGAAGTAACGCGTTTAAATTTTTGCGCAAAAAGAGTTCTTGATTTGTCTATTGAAATTGTTCAAATATCTTCCAGAAATGAATTCAAATACGATGATGTTTCGGGATTGATAAGAGAGGCATGGCATGAATTAATTTCGCTCTTTGACTATTCTTCAGATTTATATTTGAATATTTACTCACTTTGTTTGTTTAATAATCTCGCTTTAACCTTAGAGAAATCTGTGAAAATAGTTGCCAATAATCTTTCAGGTAATTCATCAATAGTTTAGGGCGACGTCAGAAAAAGTTGAGAATATTCTGAAAAATCTTGATTTTTAGCACCAGTTTGATATTTAAGCGGTTTTACCGCTTTTTTATTTTTATTAAAAATAAACCCGCTTCTGCGGGAATATTTTATTTTATTTTATTTTATTTCGAATCCAGCCGTCAAGGGATCCGGCGCTCATAGCTAGAATTAGTCGATTCTTATCTTTAAGCTCATTGATTTTTTCTAATAGTTGTGAATCATTTTTTGTAAGATCCATAACGATTGTTTTTTCAGATACTTTTCTAGATAAGAATTCGGGTGCGAGAATTTCGAAATCTGGGTTTTCACGGCTTAAATATGTTGGTAGCCAAATAACTTCATTGGCATTTTCAAAGATTTCTGGCGTATATTCATCTTGAACTTCAATTTGTCGAATATTTTGATGCGGTTGATAAATTAATGATACTCCAGAAAATCCTTGCTTTTCAGCTATTTCTTTTGCCATTTGAAGCGTTGATTGAATCTCTTTTGGGTGGTGACCGTAATCAGAATAAACGTTGTTTGTTATTTTTTCGAAACGGCGATTTGTACCAGGGAAATTATTTAGCGCTAAAATTGTTTTTTCATAAAAATCTTTTGGAGCTTTAAGATTTTGGGTTTCAACTAAATAATCAATAGTTTCAAGAACTAGACTGGCATTTTTTCGATTGTGAATCCCGGGAAGATTAATATTATCTTCTGGTTGAAATAAAATCACCTTGTTCTTTAGATTTTCGAAAATTTCTGGGTGTTGATCTTTCCAAGAAATAATAAAATCGCTTTGTGATCCAAATTCTGTGAAAGCTTCAAAATAATCTTTCTCAGTTTTATAAATATCGGTGTGGTCGTGGTCGATTGAAGTAATTAAGCTAACTGATGGCGTAAAATGAAGAAAATTCCGATCGAATTCATCTGCTTCATAAATAAAATATTCACTCTTGGGGTCAAAAAAGCCACTTTCACCAAAAGAAATAGTTGTACCAATCGACCAACTAATAGGAACATTCAACTGTTTAAACGCCCAAATTGCCATTCCGGTTGTGGTAGTTTTTCCATGAGTTCCTGAAATTGCAATAAGCTTAAGGTTTTTGGAAGTTATAATTTCGTTTAAAAGCTCGTCTCGCTTTGTAATTTTAATTCCTAATTCTTGAGCAGTTTTAAGCTCTGGGTGATCTTTAGGTAGGGCTGCAGTGTGTACAAGCCAATCTATACCATCATTAATAAACTTACTTTTTAAAAAACTGCCATCTTGCTTACCGATTTCAATTTCGATATCTTTTTTTAGAAGTTCTTCGGTCATTAAACTTGAATTTTGGTCGCTACCAAAAACACCGTAGCCAGCACTGTGGGCGATACTTGCAAGAGCTCCAATTCCAACGCCGCCAATTCCAGAAAAATAAATATTCATTCTTTAATTTTATCACTTATTAATTTAAAAATAAAGCTTTTAAACCTTTTTAAGGCTATTAAAATATGATAAAATATAAATACTTATGTTTAAAAAAATATTAAAACCTTTTTTTAAAATTCGAAATTATTGGCAATATATTTCTTTTGATGAAATGGCTGTTTTATATCTTTCGAAAAATATGCGAGTTTTCGCAACAAAATTAACAAGCACTTTTAGTCTAATTTATATCTATAAGTTTACGCATTCAATCTGGATTGTTCCTATTTGTATTTTAATTTATTACATTGCAAAATTTGTAGGATCGATAATTGCTCTTTTCTATATTTCAAAAAATGGCCCAAAGCACGGAATGTTACTTGCAAATATTCTGTTTATTCCAGCTTTAGTTTTAATGGCTTCAATGGGAATTTTTGGTAAGGAAATGGGTTTGGTTGTAGCCCTTATTAGTGCAGTTTTTAAAGGAATATCGACTTCGGTTGAAAATATCTCGTATAATGTTAGTTTTTCGAAAGCTAAAACTGCCAAAAAAGTTGGAAAACAACTTGGAATTTCCTATATTTTAGAGCATGTTTCGAGTAGTATAACTCCTGCGATTGGTGGATTTCTTGCGATATTTTTTGGAGTTGAGAAGCTTTTTGTGGTATCTTCGGTGATTTTAGTTTTGACAACAATTCCACTCTTAACAACAAAAGAGCGAGTGAGGCCTGTTCGAAAAATAAGTTTTCGAGGTTTTCCATGGCGAAATTATAAGCATCTTTTGGTTATTTGTTATAGTTGTGGAATGGCTTGGAACTCCTTATATATCTGGAGCTTTTTTGCGCCAGTCTTTTTGCTGAAAGGTATTAATGCTTATGGTTCAGCTGGAGTTTTGTCTTCAATTTCTTCAATTGCAGCTTTGGTTTCAGCTTTTATTTACGGTAAAGTGATTGACAAAAATAAAGAACGAGGACTTTTAAAAATCGGGGCTGTTTTTATGGGGCTAGTTTTTTCGCTTAGAATTTTTATTTCATCGAATCCGCTTTTACTTGGAATTTTAGAGATT
The DNA here is from genome assembly GCA_013333405.2 of Candidatus Saccharimonadota bacterium. GTDB lineage: Bacteria > Patescibacteriota > Saccharimonadia > Saccharimonadales > Saccharimonadaceae > Nanogingivalis. The sequence continues at coordinate 3,692 of JABCOZ020000035.1, forward strand.
ATTGCCGCGATAGCGATGAATGGCTTTAATATGGCTAATTTCAAAGGTTTGTATGGTGAAGCTGATGAATCCGGAATGCGCATGCAATATTTGTTTTTGTATGAAATCGGAATGAATACTGTTTCGGTTGTTGCCATTTCTTTATTTGTGATTTTATTTTTTGTACTTCAAGGAGTAGATCCATCAGGTGAATTATCGATGAGAATTATGATTTTGATTTCAAGTTTGTCGATTTTGCCAATGGTTTTTACAAACTATCGGATTTATCGAAATAAAAAACGCCAATTCCAAGAATGATGAAACCTAAAGCTCATATTCACCGATTTTATCTTAATTTTGTATTTTTGGGTGGAATTATTTTTGGCACTATCTTTTCGGTTTTTTCGAAAAATACAAGTTTTAGATCAATTGTTTGGCTAATTTTAGCAACAATTTTATTCTTATTCTCTTGGATTTTTGCTCGAAAGTTTTGTTTAATTTTAGCATTAATCGCTGGAATTTTGCTTTCTTTGTGGCGAGGTTCAGTTTATAATTTCGAAAATTTAAAGATCGCGCAAAATATTAAAAAAGATGTAACTGTTCGAGCTGCTGTTCTTGAAGATCCAGATCTTAAGGAAGATGGAAGCTTAAAAATTCGTGCAAAAGTTATAGAAATTTCGAATGAACAATTTAATGAAAAGGCTTTTATTAGCTTAAAAACAAATCAAGAAATTCGTAGGAGCGATGAGATTTTAGTAAAAGGGAAAATTTCTGAAGGTTTTGGTGATTTTGCGATTTCAATTCATCGAGGAAGACTTATAAAGATTAGCCCAAAGAGTGATTTTATCCGCGATATGCGAGATTCTTTCGCTGAAGGAGTTCGAAAATTTATTCCTTCACCAGAGGTTGATTTGGGCCTCGGATATCTTTTAGGTCAGAAAAATTCTTTGCCGGAGGAGATTTCTAAAGCCTTAACAATCACAGCTTTAACGCACATTGTGGTTGCAAGCGGATATAATTTAACTGTTCTAGTGATGGCAGCCCAGCGAGTTTTTAATAAAATTTCAAGAAAGATAGCTTTATTTGTAGCGATTTTATTAGTTTTAGGATTTGTTTTTGTGGTTGGATTTACGCCGTCGATGATTCGTGCAGGGATTGTAGCAATTTTTGGTTTAATTTTATGGTATTTTGGTAGAAAAACCCAAGCATATTTTCTTCTAACTTTTGTAGCAGCGATAACTTTAATTTTCGAACCTTCGAACTTGCTTAATCTAGGCTGGCAATTGTCGTTTGCTTCATTTTTTGGTGTTTTAATTCTTTCGCCACTATTACAAAAAATCTTTTTTGAAAAGCCAGAAAAACTAAATTCTGCCCTAAAACTATTTTTCGAAACTTTTAGCGCTCAAATTGCAACACTTCCGCTGATAATTTTTACTTTTGGTGCGGTTAGTGTAATATCAATATTTGCGAATATGCTAGTTTTACCATTTGTGCCAAGTGCGATGCTTACAACTTTTTTAACGGGAATTTTTGCAATATTCTCACCAATTGCTCATTTTTTTGGCTTTATTGCAGAATTAATTTTAAAATATTCAATTTTTATAATTGGTGAATTTTCAAAAATCAAAGGAGCGCAGTTAGAAATTAGCTTTGGCTTTAGTGAAATGCTAATTTGCTATTTTTGCTTAATTTTGGTAGTTATTTTGATTAATTTTAAGCTTCGAAAGGACAAAATACTTGGTATTTTGAATGAGTCCTGAAACGTGATATAATTATATTATTATGAATTTCGAAAAAGAAATAAAATCGACAGATGAAATGATCGCTTTCGGTGAAGAGATCGGCCGGCAAATTTCTGAAGGAATGGTTCTGGAACTTGTTGGTGATGTTGGTGCTGGGAAAACTACTTTTACAAAAGGCTTGGCAAAAGGTTTGGGTATTTCCGAAACGGTTCAAAGCCCGACTTTTACGATATCACGAGTTTATGAAGGCGAGAAGCTAACACTCTCGCATTATGATTTTTATAGATTGAATGATTATGGAATTATGGAAATGGAGCTTGCTGAAAATTTAAGTAATCCAAAAAATGTAACAGTGGTTGAATGGGCTGGTGATCTAGCTGAAATTTTACCAAAAAAACATTTGAAGTTGGTTTTTGAAAGTTTAAGTGAAAATCAAAGAAAAGTTAAAGTGAGAGAAGTGCAATGATTTTATTTCTAGATACATCAACAGAGAAATGCAAAATTTGGCTTGATGAAAACTTTTTCGAAAAAGAACTGGGCCGAAATATGGCGCGAGATATTCTGGCTTTTTTAGAGGAATGTTTGAATTCTGTTAGCAAAAAATATGAAGATTTTACTGGAATTGGTTTTTTTGCGGGGCCGGGGAGTTTTACGGGATTAAGAATCGGAGCTTCAGTTGCAAACACTTTAGCTGATGGCTTAGAGATTCCAATTGTAGCAGTGAAAAGTGATGAAAATTGGCGAGAAATTGCTTTCGAAAGCTTGAAAAATGGCAAAAATGATAAAATTGCGTTACCTTTTTATGGTAGAGATGCAAACATAACAAAACCGAGGAAATAATGAAAAATAGAATTTTGATAATTATTGGAAAAATTATTCAGGCGATTTCAAGATTGAAAGGTGGTGGTTCGGCATTGCCTGGGCTTGCTATGGAAAAAATTAATCCGAATTTTATTTCGAACATGTTAAAAGGCTTAAAATATGGTGTTGTAGTAATTAGCGGTACTAATGGAAAAACTACAACTACAAAAATGGTTGTTGAACTACTCGAAAGCCAAGGGCTAAATGTATTTTCAAATAAAACTGGTTCGAACTTTGTTCGTGGTGTAGGTGCGGCAATTCTTTCTGAAGCTAATTGGAATGGTAGACTTGATGCAGATATTGCTGTTTTGGAACTTGATGAGGCTCATGCGACTCATTTTGTAAAGTTAATCCAACCACGATATTCACTTCTTCTAAATGTAATGCGTGATCAGCTCGACCGCTTTGGCGAGATTGATTATACTGCAGAATTATTGCATAAAATTGGTGAAAATACTTCTGGCTCAGTCGTTTTAAATGCTAACGATAGTTTTTTGGGTAAAAAGGAATTTTCGAAAGATTTTTCAAAAGTTGTTAAGTTTGGATTTAACCAGAAATTGGCAGATTTTTTCCCAAATGATGATGAGATCCATCTAAAAAATTCTAAAAAATCACTTCGAAAAATTTCAGCAAATGTTTTGCTTGAGGATTTTTCGAATAATATTGCAAAAATTTCTTGGGATGGAAAAACTGATGAGTTTAAACTCAAAATTGGCGGGATTCATAATATTCTAAATTTAACTGCTGCGATCGCTTTGGTTGAAGAAATTCTGAATGCTGAAAAACTTAAAATCAATCGACAAAAAATAATTTGCGCGGCAGAGAAAATTCAGCCGGCTTTTGGTAGAGGTGAGAAAATAAAAATCAACGGTAAAGAAATTGAGATTATATTAGTTAAAAATCCAGCCGGTTTTCGAATAAATTTGCAAAATTTTAAACCTGAAGATTTCGAAACAATGATTGCTATTAATGACAATTATGCCGATGGCCGAGATATGAGCTGGCTTTGGGACGTGGACTTTTCAGTCTTGAAACACGCTGGCGTCCAAACAATTTCAGGTAGCCGAGCTTATGATATGGCGCTTCGACTTTTTCATGATGATGTTGAGTTTGAAGAAGATAATATAAATTGCAATATCGCTGAATCCGTTGTTGACTTTATGGAAAAAGGTGAAAAAGATAAACGAATTTATGCAACTTACACTGCAATGCTTGAAATTCGAAAAGAACTTTCGAAAATTTCAGAAGTGGAGAAGATTTTATGAATTTAAAAATTTTATGGCTTTATGCTAAAAATATGAATATTTATGGTGATTATGGCAATATTTTAGCATTGAAAAAACAGATGGAGCTTCGTGGAATAAAATACGAAATTGTTGAATATAATCCTGGAGATGATTTTCCTGAAGATGTCGATATTATTATTGGCGGGGGCAGTC
>JABCOZ020000036.1 GCA_013333405.2 Candidatus Saccharimonadota bacterium
AAATTTCATATCTTCCATCGGAATATAATTCCCAGGGCTGATCATAACCTCCACCGTTATGTGCCAAATTTGGGTTATAGCTTTCATTTAGTTGCCCTTCATCAATAAGAGCGAGATTTGAAAAATCTAGATCATTTATTGCTCTTTTAACATTTTTCGGCGATGATTCCAATGTATAATATTCGTCATAAGACGGTTGATTTCGAAAACCTTTATTCGCATTAAATGCCCATTCGGCGTAAGCATTATCTAAAAGATATTATTGAATTTTTGATTTATTTAAGTTTTCTTCCATAAGATTCCTTTGACGAGACTTTATAACCTTCGCCTAAAGTCATCTCAAACTCTAGAATAGCATAATAACATAATAATAGAATAAAGTCAATAGCTACAACATATTTTTACAAAAAACAAAAATCGCCCATATTTTGAGCGATTTTCGAAAATCTTAAATTAGGTCGATTAGTTTTATATTAAAATTAAGCAAGCTCAACAGTTGCGCCAGCTTCTTCAAGTTTCTTTTTAGCTTCTTCAGCTTCATCTTTAGAAACTTTTTCTTTAACTGGTGCTGGAGCACCGTCAACGATAGCTTTAGCTTCACCAAGTCCAAGACCTGTGATTTCTTTAACTGCTTTAATAACAGCAACTTTTTGGGCACCAGCGTCTTTCAAAGTAACTGTAAATTCTGTTTTTTCGTCAGCAGCGTCAGCAGCACCGGCAGTAGCGGCAACAGCAACAGCAGCTGGTTCAATTCCGTATTCCTCTTTGAGGTGTTCTTTCAATTCGTTAGCTTCAAGAATAGTCAATTTTACCAATTCTTCAGCCAATTTTTTAATGTCAGCCATTTTCGACTCCTTTAAAAATTTAAATAGTTAATATCTTAAAATAAATTAATTGGTTGCTTTTCGAAATTCCAAATCTTCGTTTGTAAGACCACCAGCAATCGCATTGATTGGCGAAAGAAGTGTATCCACGATTTGACCAATAAGTTGATCTCTGCTTGGAAGTTCTGAAAGTGTCGTAACAGTTGCAGTATCCATTACATCACCGTTGTCGGCAAACGCACCAACAAGTTTCATTTCTGGGTGATTTTTTGCAAATTTACCCAAAACTTGCGCAGCAGCAATCTCATCTTCGCTTGAAATTGCATAAACGAGTTGGCCTTTTAGCGCAGAAGTATCAGATTCTTTCAAAGCTTCAACTTCTTGCATTGCAACTCGCACAAGGCGGTTTTTAACAACTTTGATTTGAACGCCAGCTTCGCGAGCTTCTTTTCGAAGTTGTTGAAGATCGGCAACTGTCAAACCTTTATATTCAGCAAAAGCTGTCATTTTTGCGTCTTTTAGAGCGGCGCTCAATTCAGCAACCAATTGGTTCTTTTTATCGCGTGATAATGCCATAAAAACTCCTTTTTTGGTTAATATTCTTCGACCTAATTGTTAAGATTCTGGCGTTTTGAAAGCTTCCCTTCAAAACTCGTTGGCAGATAGAAAAAGTATTCCTCGGTAGCAGATTAAGCCTAGCTAACGCGAGGCGGCTACTGTCTCTGGCAACTTGTTTTATTTTAGCACAAAAAACCTAAAATTTCAAGTGTTTTAAGCTCAAAAATCTAGTAAAAATGTCTAATTTTATTATTGACAAGCTAGAATATTTTTACTATAATTTAATAGTTATCGTTTGTTGAAAATTCATAATAGATATAAAAAGTCTTTTATTTATAATTCAATAAATGATAGCCAAAACCACTTCCGAAAACGGAAGTAGCTCCTTGACTAAATACCCTTTTGCAAATGGCCGTTTGTAAAAGGGCGAAGCATCTTTCAGTCCCCCCAATGGTAAAAAATACTGATAGGGATAGGTTATTTGCGGTTATGCCTGTTATGGTGTAGCCGTTTTTTATTACGCGAAAAACTATCCCAAACTAAAAACAAAATAGTCACCATCAGAATATTAATTACATCCACTACCGTTTTTAGCCGCCGCCGAGTTTTTTCATAGTAAAATAAAATATTTAAAATCTAAAAATTCTAGGAACAACTCTCGCCAACTTTTCTTAAAAATGTTATAATTAAATTATTATGAAAAATTTAAAAAAGCTTGGTTTCAAAAAATACTTTAAAGAAATTTTTAAAAAATATTTATCTAAAAAATCACAAGAAAATGCTATAAAATACGCAAAAATTGGCAAAAAAATTATTCAAAGCAAAGTTACTTTTTTAATATTTTCAACGATTTGTATTTATTTATTGGGAGCTTTTCTTGCAAAATATATTTTAAATCTCCAATTTGGTGGGTGGGAAAAAGCTAACGAATTTCTTTCGAAAAATCCAAAAATTGCCGAGTATAGCCAGATTATAACAATTTTAGTAAGTTTTTTGTTTGTTGGAATATTTCGAAATTGGCGAATCTCAATGGGTGTTTTATTTTCACTCGCCACAATCATGATGTATATCAATGCTGAAAAAATAGCCTCGCGCAATACACCGTTTTTGCCTGAAGATTTAGCAATGTCCGGCGAGGCTGGTGGATTGGCTTCAATGATTAATTTTGGGCGATTTTCGAACATGCTTTTTATGATTGTAGTAATTATAATAATAACCATTATTGCAAATAAAATTTCAAAAAAAATCTGGCATTTTAAATTTTCAAAAAAGCAAAAAATAGCGATCTTTATTCCACAAGCTGCTTTAATTCTAATTTGTGCGCACTTTTTAAATTTACACACTTTAGAAATTCGAAACCTTAGCGGAAAAGGCACTTTCATTAAAGTTGAAAATCTCGAAACTTCTATTGACTTTACTGATCAAGCTTATAACTACCAAACCAACGGTTTTATTTTAGCAACGATCTCCAACCTTCAAGCTAAAACTCAAAAACAGCCAGAAGGTTATTCGAAAGAAGCCGTACAAAAAATTGTCCAAAAATATAAAAAAATTGCCGAGGAGAAAAATAAAAATCGCAAAAAATTAAGTGATGAAAAAGTAAATGTCGTTTATGTGATGAGCGAGAGTTTTATCGACCCAAAGCTTGGCAAGCATCTTTATGATTACGGAAATAAAGAGCCAATTCCATACACGCAAGAAATTAAAAAATCACAAAGTTCAGGCTGGGCTGCTTCGAGCGAATACGGCGGTGGAACAGCCAATGTTGAATTTGAAGCTTTAACAGGATTAAGTAATTTCTTTCTAAATTCAATCCCTTATACTTCAATTGTACCCGCAAATAAAGACACACCTTCAATCGTGAAAAATTTTAATGAAAACGGCTACAAAACAATCGCAATGCATCCATATAATCGTAATATGTATCGCCGTGAAGTTGTTTATCCAAACCTTGGTTTTCAAGAATATAAGAGCGCTGATAATTTCAAAAATAATTCGAAAATTGATAACTCGAAATATATCTCAGACGAATCCGCCTTTAATGAAGTTTTAGCTGAACTAAAAAATAGCCAAAAACCTAAGTTCATTCACCTCGTAACAATGCAAAACCATATGCCATACGAAGAAAATGCTTATTCAGAACATAATTTTAGTGTTAATGCAAAAAATGGCGCAAATCCAGATAATACAAAAACTATTCGGGCCTATCTTGAAGGAATTTCACGTTCAGATAAAGCAATGAAGAATTTTATTTCCGAAATTAAAAAATTAAACGAAAAAACTATTGTAGTTTTTTGGGGCGATCACTGGCCAGGAATTTATGGCGAAATGTTTGAGAAAGAATTAAATAAAAACGATATTCGCCGCACGCCACTTTTTGTTTATTCGAATTTTGCAAAAGAAAAACAAGATCTAGGAACTTCAAGTCTAATTTATAATCAGATTTTAGCCCTAAATGCATTCGATTCAAAGCTTTCACCTTTTCAGTATTTGTTAAGCGATTTACGAGAAAAATATCCAACCCTAACTAAACAATTCGTCAAAGCAAATGAAAAAAGTGATATTCTAAAAGATTTCGAAATGATCGAATATGACATTTTAAGCGGAAATAAATACAGCCTTGGTGATTTTTATAAAGTTAAATAGTTAAATACTTTATTATAAAATATTAAAGTAACCAATGCGTCACCAGGAAGCATGACCTCAATGGAAAGCATTTTTACTTACTTTTTATAAAATAAAAAGCCAATGAACTTTATTAGGTTCTAGAAAGCAACTGCTTATCCTTAAAAATTTGCCTGTAATTATACAGAGTCTATAAATATAGGAATAGCCAATCCGTCATTTTAAGCCCAAGATACAATCTTGGACTTAAAATAAGTTTATAAACCTCTCAATAAGTAGCATAAATAACAGAGGTTCTTCCTGCCCCTCTCCTATGTTCGAAGCGTAAAAAATAAATAATAAAATCGCCCAAATTTTTGAGCGATTTATTTTCTGAAAACGACTATGCTTCTTTTTCTTCGTTAGACTCAGCTTTTTCTTCAACCGGAGATTCAGGCAAAGCGTTTACAGCCTCACGATCAAACGCAACTTGTTTAAGTCGAGCGCTTTTACCGCTTCGATTTCGCAAGAATGAAAGGTAATTTCGGCGAACTTTCGAACGACGAACAATCTCAATCTTTTCAACTAACGGGCTATGAAGAAGGAAAGATTTCTCAACACCAACACCACTAGTAATTTTTCGAACAGTAATTCGAGAAGTATGAGATTTTTTACGGTCAGTTCGAATAACTACACCTTCAAAAATCTGGATTCGCTCTTTATTACCTTCTTTAATTTTTTGGTGGACGCGAACAGTATCACCACTCTTAATATCAAGAACAGCGTGTTTTTTCTGTGCGTCATTAACTTTTTTGATTAACTCAAAACTCATATTTTCCACTCACTTTTAAATTTAATATATACAATCAAGATTCATTATATCACACTTTTTAGTTTTTGTGAAGAGCTAAATTACGCGATTTACTTCCTCAATAGTTGTATCGCCCCGTAAAGCTGAAATTACACCCTGTTGCATAAGTGTCAATAAGCCGTCTTCACGCGCTTGAGCTTCAATTGCTTCGGTTGAAATCATCCCCCTTTCACCACGCAAGAATGCCGCAATATTATCATTTACAACCATCATTTCCATCACCACAATTCGCCCCTTATACCCAAATGGACTCTCTTCTGAAGGCATTGGTTTCCAAAGCTTAAAATCACCCGAGATATCTTGTGGGATTTTTTCTGCAGGAACCCCATCTAAAACGCTTCGAACCCAGTTCTTAGTTGCTTCATCAGGTATATATTCTTTTGCATTCTTGTCTAATTTTCGGACAAGTCGCTGAGCTATCAAAAGTCGAATAGCTGTTGAAAAGATAGGGTTTAGCCCGATCATATCAATCATACGCGAAAAAGCTGCACTAGTTGAATTGGCGTGAAAACTCGAAAGCACCAAGTGTCCCGTAATCGAAGCTTGAATTGCCGTTCGTGCAGTATCGTTATCACGAATCTCACCAACCATCACGACGTCTGGGTCAAGACGCAAAACCGAACGCAAGCCATCAGCAAAGCTTGCACCATGTGTTGTGTCAATAGGGATTTGCGAGATTCCACCAATTCCATACTCAATCGGGTCTTCAAGCGTAATAATCTTCCGGTCAAGCGTGTTTAAAGCGTTAAGCATCGAGTAAAGTGTCGTTGATTTACCCGAACCAGTTGGACCAACCATCAAAACCATTCCGCGTGGATGTGAAATAATCTCATCAATTTCTGCTCGCTCTTTTGGTGCAATCCCAAGCAAATCAAGCTGAAGCATACTTTCATCAAAGTTAAACAGACGCATCACCGCATCCATTCCATACATTGTTGGTACAGTTTCAACACGCAAATTTAAAAGATGCGAAGTCCCATCACGATAAATATCCTTCTGCATATGCCCAGATTGTGAAGTTTTTGAAGCACTCGAAACCCCTGCACGCGAAGAAAGTTCACCCATGATAACACGATAGCGGTCACGGCCAAGTTCAGCAACCGGGTGAAGTGCACCATCAACACGCATTCGAATTCGAATTGTCTGACGTTGATTTTCGATGTGAATATCACTCGCGCCAAGCCTATCTGCTTGATCAATCAAATAATCAAAAACCTGATCAGAGGCGACATTCGCTAGAGTTTGACTAACTTTATCTAATGTAGTACTATCACCTTCTCCGGCAATTTCAATATCATCATAAATAATCTTTTTTGGCGGATCATACCTCCGCATAATATTTTTCCAAGCACTCTCAGAAATTAAGAAAAGCTCAAGAGTTTTGCCTTCTTCCTGGTATTTTTTACTCAATTTTTGTATTACTGAACGCGGAGTTTGACTCGTAATCAGAATTCTCCAAGGTTTATTCGTATCAATATCGCCAATTTGTAGTGGCACCAAAAAAGCACGATACATTTGTTCGTTAGTAAAAATATCTCTAGCTAGTGGAAAAATATTCTCAAATTCCCTAGTGTCAAGATAAGTAAGACCAAGGATACCGGCCCGCTGCTCGGTTGCCTCCTCTTCCTTTTGTCTGCGCATCAGCTGAACTTTATTTTCTTCCATTAACTTAATTTTACCACAAGCACTTTTTTTTTTCAATCAAAAATGCTAAAATATCCTCATCGCTTCAAGCGAAATTTTTAGAATAGAGGTGAGCAAAATGTGCCTTAAAGAAACAATCGAGCAAGCTATTTTCGAAAGCTGCCCAGAAGTAGAAAAAGAGACAAATATCCCGTTAAAAAACCGATGGAACATTTCTCTAAAAATCAAAGACTCTTTTCGCGCAGAAATTGGCATACTTTCAGGATATTCTGCTTTTGTTCAAGTTGAAGAACTGGAAACTGACAACAAAAACTCATCGTTGGTAATTTTTAAAAAAGTACCTCTCGAAGACGAGTATACTTTCGAAATAATAAATACCGATGGGGTTTCACCAGAGCTCGCAAAATACACCTATGAAATCCTTGGTCGCACATTATCAAAATTTAAACGCCATAAATAACAAGCGTTAAAATTCGAGCCTTTGGGCTCTTTTTATTTTTTAAAAAATCTGCTAAAATAGAAAATAATGAAAAACCCCAACTCTTTCGAAAATCAAAACCGTGCACAAAATCGTGAGATTATCGTTTTGGCACACAACATTCGTTCAACCCACAACATTGGCGCAATTATACGAACTAGTGAAGGCTTTGGTGTTTCAAAAATTATCTTCAGCGGATATTCGCCCTTCCCAATTTTAAAGGACGAAAATTTTCAAAAAACTGGCCGTTTGCCACACATTGCACAAAAAATTAATTCACAAATTCATAAAACCGCACTCGGGGCTGAAAAAATTATTCCATCCGAGATTTCCAAAGATATTCTTAAAACAATTCAAGATCTAAAAAATCAGGGTTTCGAAATCTTCGCACTCGAACAAAGCAAAAAATCAATTTTTTTAAAAGATTTTATGGCTCACAAAAATGCCAAAATCGCTCTACTTTTAGGTGAGGAAGTTGAAGGAGTTTCGAAAGAATTGCTCGATTTATGCGACAAAACTATTGAAATTCCAATGTTCGGCCAAAAAGAGAGTTTTAATGTTTCAGTCGCTACAGGAATTGCCCTTTATAAAATTGCTTGCGAATAGCTATTTTCAATTTTTGCTCTGGCTTTTTCAACAATCCTCAACACAACTTCTGGCGAATCCATAAAATCTTCAGGACTTTCTTCAATCATTTTTTGAAATTCTTTAAAATTAACTATTTTAATTTCAGCAACTTCATCGTTAATAATTCTCAGTTCTTCAATCTTAAAATTAGTTTTTACAGCAAAAACTTGCATAAAACGCCGTTTATTCTCTTTGGTATGGATAAAAACCTTTTCTACCTCAATAAAATCTTGATACCTTAAGTTTAAACCAATTTCTTCAATAGTTTCTCTATGAATTGCGTCTAAATAGCTTTCGTTAATTTGAACATGACCAGCTACCGCCGAGTTTTGCCATTTACCTGCAAAAGTAGCTTTCGAAAAAGCTCGCTGCTGAATTAAAAAATCGCCGCTCAAATTAAATAAAATTAAAGAAACAGTTCGATAAATTTGCCCTGTAGTTTTATCAAATTTATCTTTATCGATTTTATCAACAATATTATCATTTTCATCAACAATTGGTAGAAATTCTTTCATCTAAACCTCGTCTTCAGCAATCTCTGTAAAACTACTGAAAAATTCATCTTTAGTTTTTTTCCATTTTTCATCCTGACGAACCAGCAAGTTCTCATCTTCTTTATTTAAAAGTAGTATTTTCGTAGCTTCTTCGAGATAAACTTCACCCTGAGAGCCTTTTAATAAAACTAAAGCGCCTCGTTCCATAATCTTATGAGCAAAAGTCCCTGCGTCAATTGCGTTTTTTGCTTCATAAACCTGACAACCTCGCAATCTTGCAGCCGGAGCAAGAAATCTATTTGCTTGTTCACCAACGGTAATTACCCAATACAGCGAAATCCCATCAAGCATTTCGCCAATTTTTTGATGTTCAAAAGCAGAAGACTCACCAAGCTCATTCATACTTCCGATAATTGCAATTTTCGAAGGCGCGGAAAGTGCGTAAAGTGTTTGAATTGCTGCTTCAAGTGCTGCTGGGCTTGAATTATAAGTATCATCAATCAAAACAGATTCTTTAACGCCACGCATAAAATTCATTCGCCCAGGAATAGGTTTCAAGCTTACTAAGCCGCCTATGATTTCTTGTGAACTTAAGCCAAGCTTAGCAGAAACCGCTACTGCGCCAGTAATTGGTCGAAGAGAATGCTCACCAAAAACTTTAACTCGAACATCAATCTCTCCATATTCTGGTGTTTGAATTTTACCACCGAATCCATCAATTAGAGAAAAACTATTAGCGATAAAATTATAATTCGCTCCACCGATCGAGCTATAAGTTGAAACATTTGAATTTTGAACATACTTAAAAAAATCTGGTGAAATATCATCTTGGTTCAAAATCGCTATTTCAGCAAAACTCGCCGCCCCGAGTTCTTCTTGAGCGACAGCATCAATACTTCCAAAAAATTCCATATGCTCCGGACTTACAGATGTAATTACTGCAATATTCGGAGCAAGATATTTGCTAAACCGCTCTATATCACCAGGATGATCAGTTCCAAGCTCTTGAATAATAATTTGCGGCTCTTGGCTACTTGGAGATTTAATTCGCTTTCTTGCAGCACTAAAAACCTTATGCCATTGCCAAAAATTACGCGGATTTCCAGGGAAATTTATTCCTAAAATCGCCAAAGGAGCGCTCAAGTGCGTATTATGGTTACCTTCATGTAGTCGCACTCGATATTTTTGACTTAAAAGCGTTGCAATTGCAAGCTTAGTGCTAGTTTTTCCTACAGATCCCGCAACAGTAATTAATTTAATATCAGGGTGGGTTTCGAAATATTTTCGAACGTATTTTTCAAGTTTTCTCTGAATTACTTTTTTAAACATAATCTTATTCATTTTAATATAAAATCACCACTTTTGCAAGTAGTGACTCATTCGTTGATGTGTGCCCACCCTGGGCGGTTTTTGTTATTGATTTTTATTTATACGTGTTATTTAAGGGGAAAACAAATATCGCCCTTTATAACACATCAACTATATTAGTATTATACCAAAGCGCTTAAGATTAGTCAATCTTTATTTTAAAAAAGGTTTATTTTCATTAATTTGAACTGATAGTTCATCATTTGAGAAATCTCGGTGAACATCAAATTCCTCCCATTTTCCATATCTTCCATCTGCTTCGCCTAGGTTTAGAACTCTTCGCCAAGCGAAATTTTCACGAACATCACTTGCATTCATCGGGTTAACCCTTGAATACTCAATTGCTCCCAGATTCGGAACATCATAAATATTTCGTTTTCGATTATCATTCCATCTTTCAGGCAAGAGACCCTCAATCAAATAACAAGCCGACTGAATTAGCTGCTTGTGCGAAACAATCAGAACGTTTTGGTTCGACTCTTCTCTCCTTAGACGTTCACAAAAACTTCGAAAACGCAAATAAACATCAAAAATACTATCGCCGCCATCAAGCCGCATAAAAAATGGGTCATTATAAAGATATCGCATCGTAATTGGAAAATTCTCAACTCGCTCATTCATGCTTACACGACCATAGATGCCCCAATTTCTCTCCGAAAGTAAATCGTCAATCTTCCAAAAATAGAGGTTTTCTCCGCTTAAAACTACTGCAGTTTCCCTTGCTCGAATAAAAGACGATGTATATTTCGAATCGAAAAAATCTAAGCTTCCGTAAATTTTCGAAAGTTCTTTTCTTGCTCGCTCAGCCTGTTCTCTTCCTTTTGGTGAAAGCCTCTGCCGCCAATCTGCACGTGTTTCAACCTTTTCCTCTAAATCAATTTTCTGCCCGAGTTTTTGTGCGTGTTGAACGATATTCGCTTCACTTTGACCATGACGAATCATTACTAATCGCAGAGGATTTGCCATTTTTTCCTTTCTTTTTATTTAAAATTCTTAAGCTTTGTTTCAATTATACCACGATTTATTTTTTTTCGAAAGTATATTTTGCAGTCAACGCTAAAAAATGATATAATTAAGTAATGGATCTAAAATCTTGGCGCAAAAACCTAAAAAATGAATTTATTAATATTGGCGATAATAAAATTTCGATCTATAAAAATTTAGAGAAAAACAAGCCAATTGCAGTTCTTTTTCATGGTTTTGGTGGAAATTATTTTGGTTTAACTCCGCTTGGCTTTGAGCTTTCAAAAAAATATTCAATCATTATCTGTGAGCTACCAGCTCATGGCAAAAGCTCACTTAATACATTTCAGAATATTGATGATTTTCGAATTTTTTACCAAAAAATAATTTCGAAGCTTAGCGATTTTAACAAAATTAGCCTCATTGTTGGGCATTCTTTTAGTTCTTATTTTGTGAGTGATAATAAAATTTCTAAAAAAATTCCAACTATTATCATAAATCCCGTTTTTGAACCAAGTAATTCGTTTTTTGCTGGTATGAAATTATCACACAAATCCAATTTATTGATGCTTTTTTCAAATCTACCGATCTTTTCACCTTTTAAAGCAGCTACTCTTCAAAAAACCTGGTCGTTTGAAGCCAATAAGAATATTTACCAAAACATGTTTTTGTGCCAAAATTCAATAAAAAAACTGCTAGCTCAAAAAATAACAATCCCAATTGCACTCAACAAAAATGTTTTCGAAACAGAAAATCATATCAAAATGGCAATAATAGGCGATAAAGATAGAACAGTTAAGCATTTCGATGAGATAAAATTCCGCCAGAGATTCCCTAAATCAGATTTTTATATTCTTAAAAATTCAGGTCATTTGTCGCCAATGGAAAAACCACAAGAAATCGCTAAAGTTATTTTTGAAAACTTCAAATAAACTCCGCTCAAACGGAGTCTATTTTTACATTTTTTCAATCTCTCGAAAAGAATTTTTAAGTCGTTTTATGCTTTCATTTTTACCAATTACTCGCAATGTTTGATTCAAGGCTGGTGAGAATGGAGCCCAAGTGAGCGAAATTCGGATAATCTGAAATAGAATTCCCGGTTTTTGGCCAGTTTCCTCAAGAAGTTGGTTTAGCGATTCCTGAAGTTCATCATCGTTCCAATTTTCAACTTTTTCGAATTTATCAATTGATTTTCCTAGCAAATCTAATAATTGTGATTTTTCGAGCTTTTTAAGCTGTTTATTTTTAGAAATCATCTCCAAATCAGGATTTTGTTCAGCGAAGAAATAATCACTCGCAAGTGGTAAGTCTTTAAGTGTTTTTAATCTATCAAAAACCAAGCTAAGAACTTCTTTTTTATATTCTTCATTAGCATTTTGAGCACTTTCTCCCCAAAAATCTTTCACACGATTAAATAAATCATCCAAAGAAATTCGACGAATCCACTGCCCATTGAGCCATAAAAGTCGTTGCTCATCAAACCTTGCGCCAGACTTCTGCACACGATCTAATGAGAATTTTTCAATTAATTCTTCTTTCGTAAAAATATCCTGTTCAGTGCCATCATTCCAGCCTAGTTGTGCTAAAAAGTTAAGCATAGCTTCAGGCAAAATCCCATCTGCACGATATTTGCTAACACTTTTAGCTCCATCACGTTTACCAAGTTTTTTATTTCCTTCCGGAGCTAAAATATGTGGTAAATGCGCTAAAATTGGTGGTTGAATCCCAAGAGCCTCATAAAGCGAAAGATATTTTGGTGTACTTGCAACATACTCAGACCCACGAATCACATGCGTAACTTTCATTTCAAAATCATCAACAATATGCGCAAAATTATATGTTGGCAACCCATCTGCCTTAATTAGAATAAAATCGTCCAAAGCTTCTGGCCCTGCAGAAAGATCACCCATAACAGCATCATGCCAATTATATCTTTTAATTTCTGGTGTTTTAAACCGAAGCGGCATTCCAATTTTCCATTCCGGTGGATTTTCTGGACGATGATCACGATATAGAAATGCTCTCTTTTCAAGTTTTGCTTTTTTTCGAAATTCTTCAACTTCTTCAGGAGAATACGGGTCGGCATAAGCCAATCCTTTCTCAATCATTTTTTTCGCCCAATCAAGATATTTTTCACGACGATCTGTCTGGTGGTATGGACCATAATCGCCTATTTCTTTGGTTTTATCTCCATAAACCGGCCCTTCATTCCAATCAAGCCCAAGCCATTTTAGAGTATCCAGAATTAGATCTTCCGCCCCCTCAACAAATCGAGCTTGATCGGTATCTTCAATTCTTAAAATGAAATCTCCACCTGTTTGTTTGGCGATTAAATAAGGGTAAAGTGCGCTTCGAACATTTCCAACATGGATATAACCGGTTGGACTTGGCGCAAAACGAGTTCTTGCTTTCATAGTTATATATTATACTTCAATTTTTAGTATTTCTCAACCCAAAAAGTAGCATAAGCTACTTTTTATGCGTTTAAGCTAGTTGCAATTTTTCGAATCTCTTCGTCCGAAATCTTGTCAGAAGATTCAATCCTGTAAAGTTTTTTATTATTAACCCAAACAGCTTCCCCGCGACGATTCGAATAAATAGTTAGGCCATTACTATATGCTGTCGAATAGTCTTTTTCCCAATTTTGAATGACATAATTTTGCAAAAGTGCTGAACTATCCCAACTACTTTGAGACTGTTGAACTTTATAGCTTAAATCACCTTTTTTATATTCGAAATTAACATTTCTACCATCAAAATAAGCTAAACCTTTTGGCGAATATCCGCTTGCAATATAAGCAGGAGTTTCAACTGTCATCCCAGATTGAAAAGCCGTAATTCTACTTGCAATATCAGGCAAATTAATATAGGTTAAATAACCAACACCGAAAACTGCAACTACAAAACCCATCGAAAAGCTTATAAATTTCCTCCTTGCAAAAATACTCTTTCGGTGGATTCCACGGCTTTTTTTGCTTTCTTCACGAGACTTCTCAATCGCTCGGCTAACCGCAAAAGCTTTCACTTCTTGGTTTGAAATTTCTTGTTTTTGGACCCTTTTCTCCCTAAGTTCTTCATTTGCTTTTTTTGCAAGTGGATGCTCCTCGAAAGGT